>CALKJE010000176.1 GCA_937995675.1 uncultured Saprospiraceae bacterium | reverse complement strand
GGTTTAGATAATATGTTAGGGTTTTCTAAAAATTGAATATACACACAACGGAATGACGACCTTTATCGTTTTAACTAGGTTACATTCCTTAATAAATAAAAATTACTGATGAAGAATTTAATTTTACTATTACTAATTGGTAGCTTCGGTTGCCAGCTAAATGCACAAACAAAAATGGACTCACTAAGTTACAGTGTTGGGGTAATGATGGCCCAAGGATTAAAATCTCAAAACCTCACAGATCTACAACCAGAAGATCTAGCAAAAGGAATCAACGATGTATTAAAAGATCAAACCTTAGCCATCAGCAAAGAAGATGCTGAGAATATATTTCGTGACTACTTACAGGCACAAAAAGCAAAACAGCACGAATCAGCTGTAGCAGCTGGAAAAGCGTTTTTAGCAGCAAATGCGAAGCGTCCGGAAGTAAAAACTACTGAAAGTGGTTTGCAGTACGAAATTATGAAAGAAGGAACTGGTCCTAAGCCAACTACTGATTCTCAAGTAAGTGTACACTATCACGGTACCTTAATCGACGGAACTGTTTTTGACTCTTCTGTTGAACGTGGACAGCCTGCAGAATTTGGGGTAACACAGGTGATCTCTGGATGGACAGAAGCTTTACAGTTGATGCCAACTGGTTCTAAGTGGAAATTGTTTTTACCTTATAATTTAGCTTATGGTGAGCGTGCCGCTGGACCGAAAATCGGACCATTCTCTACGTTGATTTTTGAGGTAGAATTATTGGAGATTAAGTAGATTCATAAAAGCTTTTGGCTATTAGCATTTAGCTATTGGCGCTCTTTAATGTGTTTGTTTTATGGACATTTTTTGGAAAAGAGCTTTTTTGATTTTATAGATATAAAAAAGCCACGAACAGTAGTTCGTGGCTTTTTTTTTATTTCTACCTACATCTTTTTCAATTAATAAAAAAAAAAGTTGATGATCCCATCAGAACTCGAACCTAAATTCTGCTCATTATTCCTTTTTAGTATTCTCATCTATCACGGATTGTTTTCGTTCATTCAAATAAGCAATCGCTTTCTCCGTGACCTTGAGTTGAATCTTTAGCGTTTCTACAATTCGAGTTACCGAATCTGCGGTTCCATGTAGATAGTTTAAAGCGCTGATAATTCTATTTTTTACGATCCAATCTGAAATTAATCTTTCGTAATATACATCGGTAAAGTATTTAAATTCTTCGATGCGATTTAATCGTTTGATAGATTTATGTTCATAAACATCGTCCATTTCATCTTCCAACTCCATTAGTAGTTGTTTGGCTTTGTAAGACAATTTAAAAACCTGATCCACATAGTTCTTTTGTCCTTCATTGAGTCGACCAACATGGAAATTTTTCATTCCCCAACCTTCTTCTGCTTGCGCAAGCTTTAATAGATGAATCATTTTATTGAAAACATCGGTGACTTTTAAACCAACGATTAATGCTTCATGAATTTCTCTTTTATAAGAAAGCTTTTGATCCATTTGCTGATGCAGTCCAATCATGGTGTTTTTAAAACCAATATATCTATCGTTCACCAAGAAATCTCTTTGGGAAATCAAACTACTCAATTGTTGTTTTATCACTTTCTCTTTAGAGATTTTCTCTATTAAGACGCCTTTCTCAAATTCTAATAGCTCTATTATATTTTTGGAATCTTTGAATTGCAGAACTGCATGAAGATACTCTTGCTTCTCAATTTCGTATTGTTCTTCTCTAGATTTTAAAATTTTGTGAAAAAGTTTATTGACTGGTGTATCTTTAAAACGTTCCAGATCTTGATATTCCTTTTCTAGAATTTCTTCTAGTTTGATCAAATTCTCTTTCTCTTGTTTTAATCTAATCTCCAATCTAAATAGATGGTTTTTAGCCAGCATAATACTTCGATGCTCTGCAATTAAATTTTCTAACTCCTCATTTTGATTCATAGACTTGATTTATTTTTCTATTACCTTTCGGAAAAGACCTATTTAAAACTACCTATTTTTACTAATATAACAAAAAAGCTGCTTAACAAGTTTTTTACTCGTTAAACAGCTTTTTTCGTTTTATTTATTTTTCTACTACCCTACTTTGCCCGCAACAAGTTAATACTCACCGTAGCCAATTCGGAATTAGGAAATTTGCTGAAATGCTTTTCTACAGGAAATAGTTCGGCCTCCGCAGCGATCTTGTTAAATACATCGATTTCTACAATGTATTGATCAGAGAATCCGTGGGTGGCATCGTAAGCAGTTGCCGCAGTTCGACCTAAATTTTTACAAGTAATATTAGCATTAATTGTATGAAGTTCAATAACTAATAAACCAAATTGAGAAACGTAAGGTGCCCATTTTTGAAAATGTTCGCGAAGATTATCCTCAACGTCTGCATTAGAAATTCTTCTTCCTCTAAAGGCATAAGCTCCGGTAGATGTACTCTTTCTATTCGGTGTTTTGGTTTCAGGATCACTCCAGATTCGGTTATGATCTAGGAAGGTTCGAACATTCAATAAATCCTTTAATTCGATTCCATAATTATCTGATAAATCATTGGCCAATAAATCAGGACGACCGATATCTCCCCAAATTACCTTCGCCCAAATATCAGATTGGATAATGTTAGCACGCGTAACCTTTAAGGCCGCTTTATTATAATCAGCTCCGACTAAAAACAGCGGATGCTCTTCTAACATTTTTCCACGTAAAGTTCTATTTTCAATGACATCATAAAGGTGAATTAAAAAAGCGCCATTTCCACAACCCATATCTACAATCCCTTTGGGTTGTTGATCAATTGGTTGATTAAATATATCAATGATAATTTCGTCTACCACTTTAAAATAGGCAGCATGTGCTCCACCACTTCCCCAAACATTCATTTCTCGATCTACATGAATTTCCGCGCTACCTTCTGGAAGATTCCAGAAAATAGTTGGGTCTCCAAAAATCAATTCATCTAATTTTCTAAATGCAGGAATATAAGAAACCGTTACACCGTAGGCACTTGCTCTTCGAGCATAAAACAATCCTTTTTCTGTAAACGAATAAGTATTATTATTTTTTTCAAACCATTCCAAATGAACAAAGATATCTAGTAACCGGCCAAAGCTTTCCCCATCGCCATGAAATTCTTCCGGCATAAAAGAAGCCTCCATAAAATATTTATGGAACATTCCATTCATTCCCAAAGAAACCACGGTTGGTCCAACTACAACACCTTCAATATGTTTTAAGACTTGTTGTTGAATCTCCAAAGTGGTTTTATCTTTAGAAAAAACAATTCCATAATTTGCTTTGAAATTTTTAAAGATTTTTTCTAAAAATAAAAAGGGCTCCATTTCGAATTTTCTGCGATGATATTTCCCAGACAATTTCATCAACTCTACCACTTCTTTGTATAAAGGAACTAAGGAAAAAGCGATCTCCGTTTTTTCATTAACACTTATCTCTACCTGATCATTCTCCACTTTATAATCTATCCATCCTTGTCCAGCCAAAATTCTAAAAGCTACATTTAAATAACCTTCGTTGGCATTGGAGGCAGTAACGATAGAATTGAGTGTACATGATTTTTCTTTTAGAATAAATTCCAAAACACCTTTTTGATAAAGCGCATAGGCAGTAGGACCTGTAACGATTCCATCAAGATGACGAAATAGGTCAGCTCTAAGGGCTTTTTTTTGTTCTTTATTCATGTGTGCTACTGTTTTAGAGGGAGTTTTAATTTTGACCATTCTTTTTTAACTCTAAATCAAAATAAAAGATTCAAATAAGAAGGATTATATCATCCGAAAAATAACTTTTATTATTGAATTTGTTTTTTTTATAAAAAAAGATAATTATATCTGAGTAAATAAAAACCCAGAAAATATTTATTAAGTTTAAAACTAAAATTATTTGTTTTTTATCCTAGTTGTATTATCTTTGCTATGGGCTAAAACATTGATAAACAACCAGAAACACTTATCGAATTATGAAAAAGCAAGCTTTACACCGGAAGTATAACTTCCCAGATGCAGATTTATATCTTCAATGTGTCGAAAGACTCAAATATGCGATTAGAGATAAAAAACTCTTTGATCAATATGGTTATGGACGGGATCGAATGAACGGATTTAAAGGAACGGTTCTAAAATTCAAAGAACTGCCTGATGATGACGAACTAGTTGGAGATCAGATGATTGTAACCGATAAGAAATATCAGGCTTCAGAGACCCTTAAAACAGCTATTCGGAGCATTATGACTCGGGTGGCTATTAAGTTTAGCAACCGAACGGGGCGTTATCGTAAGTTTGGTACCGCCAAGATGGGAGATATGACGGACGCGCAGTTGTTGTTTTGTGGCCGACGAGTGATTCGAGTGGCAAGACAGCAAATTGACTTTTTGGCCGATGTTGGGGTAAATGAGAATAGTATAAAGCGAGTAGCAGATGCCTGTCAAGGGTTTGAAAATGCGCTAAATATTCAGCAAGATAAGGTTGCAGATCGTGATATTGCTGTTGAACGAAGAATTGAGGTGGGAAATAAACTTTATGACGAGCTGATTGTCCTTTGTAATATTGGAAAAGATATATGGGCAGAAAAAGATCTGACCAAGTATGAACAATACACTGTTTACGAAAGTAATAATGATCAGAAAATTGCTCGAAAGCTTCGAGAAAAAAAGGCGGCCTCAAACAATCAAAAAGAGTCAGATTCCTCCAGTTAAACTTTGAAGCTGATTAAAGTTAATACAAAATGACTACAGACAAGTCATTGATTATCAGCACTTCACAAATTTATCAACACCGTAGCTACGGCTACGAATCTCAAAATTTGCATCGTTCTGATAACCAAGCACTTATCTTCGTCTCTTTTGAAAAACTTTAATCAGCTCCATAAAAAAAGCTATCTTTGCACTTGGCTAATCAAATATTCAGGAATTCTGGTTTTTAACTCTAAATTTTTAGCCCTTTTTTATAAAACATACTTAACAAAGCATGAGAATAATTTTGCCTATTTTCTTTTTGGTGCTTATCACAGCCATTGGTTGCCAAACAGAAAAAGAATCTAAATCTGATAGGAGGATTGAAGAAATCAATGGTGTGCCTAATGCCGCTGAAATGATTCGTAATCCTGTTTCGGCAAAAGGAATTCAGGATACTGTCAACCTCGCTAAAATAGATTTTACTGAAACAGCTTTTGATTTTGGTACCGTCGATGAAGGCGATAAAGTCACGCATACTTTTAAATTTAAAAACACTGGAAAGGTTCCACTAATCATTACAGACGCCCGATCCACTTGTGGTTGTACCGTCCCTAAATGGCCATCCGAACCAATTCCTCCTGGCGTAGAAAATGAAATTTCCGTTGTATTTGATACCGCAGGAAAGAAAGAGAAACAACATAAACCAATTACAATTACGGCAAATACTTATCCGTCTAAATCCGTGCTTTCATTGGATGGATACGTAACGCCAAAAAAATAAAAACTTACTATGGATTTAATGAACCTTGTCTTACCGTTGCTGATTGTAGCCACCTTTTATTTCTTTATCATTTTACCTCAAAAGAAAATCCGAACACAACAAGAAGCTTTTTCAGAATCACTTTCAAAAGGAATGCAGATTGTGACTACTAGCGGGATGTATGGCCAAATCAACAAAGTTGAAGGCGACATCGTACACGTTCAAGTGGATAGTAAAACTTTTTTAAAGTTTGCTCGCTCTGCGATTTCTCGTGAATTGACCGAACAAGCGTATTCCACTAAAGATGAAAAAGCAAAAACAGCATAAGTTCTTAGCTTCCTTTTCTTCTGATCGTTTGGTCCTAGGCATTTGTATTGGCTTGGCCCTGATTTTATGGTTATTGGTAAAACTCTCTGAAGAATTTATTTCTACTCGAGAAGTAAAAATCGAATACTTACTGCCAGATGATCGTAGTTTCATAGAGACGCCTCCTGCTTCCGTGATCACCACCGTTAAGGGATCCGGCTGGAAATTGCTATCCAATTATCTAGATCAAGAAGAAGCCATTATTCAATTTAATTTGCCGGCGAGACCTAGTTTCACCATCAATGGTGGTATTCTAAAAAATAAAATCCAACAAAAACTTGGTAAACTGGAAATTCAGGATATCAACTACGATTACATCCTTTTAAACATGGATGGTTTGGATCAGAAGAACTTGCCGATTAAATTAGTTACAAAGCTAAAATTCGCTCCTCAACATCAACTAAAAACTAGCATAGAATTTCAACCTGACTCGGTGAACATCTCCGGTCCTCCTTCCCTATTAGACAGCCTAAAAGAATGGCCAACGGAAGCCTTGGAAATGACCGAAATTAAAAACTCCTTCAATACGGATCTTGCTTTGATTTCTCCGAAAAATCAAGAATTAAAACTTTCAGAAAAAACGATCAACGTTTCAGCGGAAGTAGAACAAAACACACAAAAAGATTTATTCATCAAAGTACAAGTACTTAACGGACCTGATAGTCTAAATATCTTTCCACAAAATATCCGGATTAGTTGTGTAGTTGGTTTAAGTAATTATGATCGCTTATCTGCCAATGATTTTGTATTAGAAGCAAACTTTAAAGACGTTTCTACCAATTCTAATAACAATACCCTACCCGTTAATTTGAGTTTGATTCCTTCTTTTGTAAAACAGGTAAAATTGGATAAGGAAAGTGTTGAGTATTTTTTGGTGAAGGAGGAGTAATGCGTTAAGCCTAGAACCTATGGCAATCTTTCTTCTATCATTATTTTCCTAGTGATATAATACTAAAGAATATAAAAAGATCCCTTTAAAAGAATTTAGATAATGGAAATTTCGGAATCATTTTTTTTACGAAAAGGGTTTGTACTTAAACTTATTTCGGGACTGTTCAATAAACTGTGTCAAAATAAATTTAAAACCTGCCGACCGGCAGGTGGACTTCAAAAATAACTTCAACCTCAAAGCCTTAAAACGAAGACTTCTAATCGACTGATATTAAAGTTGCAAAAAAAATCTTCTTTTACGTTAAAGAGAAATTTGAATTTGTTTTTGAAGTTGCGCTTGCGCTTGAAAATCACGAAATCTAGAACAGTCGTCATATTTCTGACTCTAAATCACCCTTTCACCGTCCACAAATAATCCTCCACATCATGACCTTCCACAGAGATTTCAATTACTAACAAACTACGGCTGGGATTACTAATAAAAAACAAGGAACGATAATAACTAGTACGACTGAGCGTATTTACAAATTCATACTTATATTTTAGCATTTGAATTTCACTGTTCATCTTCATTTTGGAGTCAATCTTATGGATTTCTAAAAACAAATTCTCTTCATCTTGCAGACGCATTTGATCTCCCAATTGTTTGTTAATTATTTTCCCGGAGGTTTCATCTATGTCAAATCTTTGCCCATCGACAATAATTAAACAACGTAACTCGCTGGTCGTATCAACTAAAACATCTAATTCTTTATCTTCAAAAACAAAGGCATCTAAAATCAACTCAATAGACTGAAAAAAGCTAGTGTCTTCTTTTAAATAAGGAATTTCTTCTGTCAAACGATAGATGCTAGATCGTTGAAAAAAACTAGGCAATTTTAGGGTAGCTGATTCTTCTGCTAGTTTTATCGTCTGCGCTCCGGCAAACAAATCTTCAGGCGGAGGCGTTTGGTTACAAGACCAAATTCCAAAAAGAATAAAGGATAAATAGATGAGATTTTTTGGAGACATCGATTTGTCTTTTGATGATTATAACGGATGCCAATCAGGAATTGAATTTCTAATTGAAAATAAAAAGTGCTCTGGAAGAAGCTTCTTGCTAGGGCGTTCAGTCTACACTATAAAGATGAAAAATTTCTTCTTGCACTTTTTGAGTACTTAAAATTAAGTTCTAGCAAAAAATTCTACTTAATAGCATTTTGTTAATAACTGGAATTGTTCCTGCTAAATGAAGTTTCCGACCTTGAGCTTTTTTCCATTCGGCGCATTAATAAAATGTCTTAAGACGAATACTGTGTGAGCTAAACGACTGCCAAATAAAACATAAATATTTGATAATCAGCAATTTAAATTGTAGCAACAAAATCTAAATGCGAGTTTATTCGGCTTGACATTTTATTAGACGTGCCGAATTCGAAAAATGCGACAGGCGGGAGATTTTTTGTTTCGTTTTTTTTCGGCAAAAAAATGAACTAGAAAAATAAATTTAAAGATACAATTTAAAAGATTTTGCATGCTGTTTCTTCTAGGGAAAAGTGCCAGTAGTTTTTTCTGCTAATTGAACACCGCTTGCTTCTTGCCGCTTATTTCTTGCTATTTGCTTCCCTCAATTGCGATTGAAGTAAGCAAGAAGCAAGAAGCAAAATATCTCCACTTTAATTAGAAGATGATAGTGCTTTATTCTATATATATATTTAAATTCCTACTTCTTATTACTACCCTCTTTCAAACCGTTCTCCTTCCTCCCGATAAGGCTGAAAACGGGAAAACAATTCTTCTTTATACCAATTTAATTCTCTGGTTTTTTGGATCGCTTTGTGATGTTCCGGGCTGCTGTAAGCGAAATCTTTTAATGATTGCTCATTTTCCCACAAACTAAAAGTAGCCATTTGTAATACTGGTACTTCTCCGATTCCTTTGGTATAAATTAGACCTTTGTTTCCAGCTAAGGGCAAACTAGAAGTCGGGACATACTTCCAAAAAGAACGCAATTTACTTAATCGAATCGTTGCTCGAGTAATGACCGCTAATTTAGGAAAATCTTTATCTAGATTAGAATTTTTTTCGAAAGGATTCCTACCCGACCATTTGCCCCGAGCTAGAATATTTTTCATATAAATAGTCCATACCTTTTCTGTTTTCTCTCTGTAAGATTTAAAGAGTTGACTATGTTGAATAAACTCATCGGCTTGCGCTTCATTTTCCCAAGTCATCAATAAACTATACGTCGACCAATCCGGGAAAGGATTAAATCCATCTTGCTTTCCGCTTCCCATCAATTTATAAAATTGCAATCCTTTGGCTTTTGCCAAATGCGCGTGAGCGAATTGCATCATACCAAAACCCCAGACTTTACGCGAAAGTCCGGGGTATCGGAAAAAACTAATCGTTGTTATTTGGTTACTCAAACTAAATCTTGTCGAGCAATTTAGATTTCATGGATTGGAATTCTTCATCCGTGATGATACCTTCTTTTCGCAGCCCATCTAGTTCTTTTAGACGAGCAATCATAGCGTCCGCAGACATCATTTCTTCCGCTTTTTTCTTAGCCTCTTTATTAGGACTTTTTGTGATTTCCAACTGTTCTTCCTCTTTTAAGTCTGGATCAGCCGTAACTGCTACGTTAGGATCTTTTGCCACTTGCTTGGCGATATCTTTGCCTTTTTCGAATTTACTATTATAATAATTCTTCAGACGTTTTGGATCAAAATCCAAGATGGTACCACCTTCTGAAAAATGCTTTTTAAATACCTCTCCTAAAGCATAAGTCGAAGCACCTGCAAAAGAAGAAACCGTAATTCCACCTAAAACTGATCCAATACCTGGAATCAATTTCACCACACTTGCTGCCCCTAATCGCGCCAAGGTCGAACCTGTCAAGGAAGTAACAATCGCTTTTCCTTCCGTCTCCTTATAATCCACTCCATACACTTTACAAAGCTGTTTAATCATATCCAACTGCAAAGCACTAACAGCGAAAATATCCGCCATCAAAACAGGAATCAATCCCATCCCCATTGACCATGCTACATGATTGCGAATGATGTTATTGGCGTCATCATTTGGATCTTCAGATGGCTCAGGAACATTTTGATTCTTCTTATCTCTCATCATATTATAGACCCTTTTAGTGGTTTGTTCACCAATAGTCTTTATTATTTTACCTGGAATACTCATATTCATTCTAATTTTGATAGTTAGTACAAAATAGCGCTCTTTTGGGAAAAACCCAAGCATTTTGCTGGACAACCTTGCCTTTAGGACGTAGAAACCTTGAAAAAGTTTCCAAATACGCTAGAATAAGGCGATAGGATTGTTCTAAACTATTAACGATTAAAGATGGAATTTCGTTTAAAATTTGTATTATTATCGTTAGATATTTTGAAACCTTATGAAAAAACTCAAGCTTAACCTCCCAAAGTTCTTTTTCCTTTTTCTAGTATTGCTGGTAACTGCTGGATTCTTAGAGATTATCCAAGAATTTCTATTGGCTGTTTTTTGGGCAGTGGTATTGGCCATTCTATTCAGAAAAAGGTATGAAGTAATTCTAAAAAAGGCAGGAAATCGACCGAATTTTGCCGCTGGAATCACCGTATTTATCATCATAATGTTGGGTATTTTACCAGTGACCGTTTCTGTTTTTGCTTTTGTCAATCAAGTAGATGATTTGATCACTTTACCGGAGGAGAAAAATGATATTTCTTTCGATGATCGTGTAGAAGAATTTCGAGATAAGTTACCAATTGAAAAAAGTACTTTAAAAGCTTTAGGTTTTAGTAAAAAGAAGACCAGAAAAAAAGTAGAAAAGGCCATTGAAGCAATGGTTAATACCGTGATAGATTATGTTGTTTCTCTTACTCAAAACCTCTTCAGTTTTATTGCCAATTTTTTCTTAACAATCTATCTTTTGTATTTCTTTTTGCGAGATGGACGGAAAATGGTCCATGACTTAATCCTGATTATACCAATGGATGACAAACTTGAAAAAGAATTGTTTGCACGATTCGAAAGTGTCACTATTGCTACCATCAGAGGAAGTCTTGCCGTAGCCGTTTGTCAAGGGGTTGCAGGGGGAATACTCTTTTGGTTTTTAGGAATTGATGGCGTCTTCATCTGGACGATTTTAATGATTCTCACCTCCTTATTACCGATTGGGAGTGCGATCATTTGGTTTCCTTGGGTTTGTGTCTTTATGATCAATGGAGAAATTACCAAAGCGGTGATCCTCTTGGTAGTTGGAACTGTTTTCATCGGCCTGATCGACAATTTATTGCGTCCGCGGATGGTTGGAAAAAACACCAAAATGCCCGATTATATGATCTTACTTTCGACCCTAGGTGGTCTTGCCTATTTTGGATTATCGGGATTCGTAATTGGACCTGTATTCGCCGCATTATTTATTAGCTGCTGGCAAATGATGGGAAAAAAATATGGAAGTTTTGATACAAAAAAAATGATTGGAGATATGCCGAATAATTCTTCCGATTGAGTAAGATTTTAGAATAGCGCTTTTTGAATTTTCAGGGCCTTTCGGCGAAGCACTTCTACGTAAGTGCACCCCATATAATGAGAAAAACTATCCATTATTTCTAACTCAACGTTCGGACTCTCTTTTTGGGTTAATCGAACAGCATTTTCCACTTCTTTTATGGCAAATAATTCATCTGCCTTTCCATGAATAACATAAGTAAGAATCTTTAATTTCGTTGCTCTATAATAACCGGCCATTGGAATCGCCGCACTAAATAATTCTGGATATTTATCCGCTAAAAACCAAGCACCAATTCCACCATTGCTATAACCTGTAACAATTATTTTCTTTTCATCAACTGGCCAATGTTTTTTAATCTCCCCAATTAATTCTAAAATCCTTTTTTCATTGATAGGTTGCGTCCAATGTAGGTTACTGGCAGAAGGCGCAACGATAATTCCGCCTAAGGTATCCAGAGCAGGAAAAGCCAAACAATCAGCATACTCCTTATAGGTTGTCAAATTACCTCCCCAATGCAACGCTAAAATTAAGGGAACCTTTTTACCGGATTCTATTTTAGGAATCGATAATTTCATATTCCAATCCACACTATTTCCGACGGTCAAAGCCGTATCATATACGCCTTCTTTCAGATCAAAATTTTGAATATTTTTTATTTTAGAAATTGGAGACTTCGTAGTTGCACAAGCCATCATAAAAAATAGAAAGGAGAAATAATTAGCAGATTTGAATGGCGATAAAATCATAAATTATTGGTGAAAAATAGTTTTACAATAATAATCAGGAGGTGATTTTCAAGGTAAAAATAAAAGGGACTTTGGAAGTTGATGCTTGCTGCTTGCTTCTGGCTGCTTGCTCCCTTCTATCACGATAAAAGGTGGGCAAGTAGCAAGTCACCGAAAACCCCAAATTTAATTACAAGATGATGTTGCTTAATTTCAACTATTTATTCCCAACCCTTGATTCGTATAATTAGTAAATGAATAAAGATTATAGCGAACTATCGTTCATAAAACTTCCGCATATCCCCACTTTTAAATCTTCTTCCTTTGCCAAAATCTGAACTCAGTGGTCTACGGTATTCGGCATAAGCACCACGAGCCATCCATGCACCATAAAGCAAAAAAACAATCGCAAAAATCCTAGGAATTCCAGCAGCTCCAACACTCGTCAACATCGCCCCACCACCCATAAATTCCAGCAATAAGCCAATCATTATTTTATACAAATGTTTCTGCTTTTCTTGATGAGATATTTCATACCGAACAATATAGCTATCTACCGATTTTAAAGCCTTTTCACGATCCGCTTCTGTAATATCTAAACCAGCTAAACTTTGCTCGATTTCAAGATAATCTTTTCCTTCAAAAGCCAAGTCCTGACAATGTTCTTTTAATTCTAATAAATCCATGTGTCGAAGATAATCAATGTTCTTAAAATCGCCAAATTGAAAATATTTTGTTTAAATTAAAAAATTTTACCATTTTTATTTTGATAATTTACATAAAAAAAGCATATTTACTTCTTTTAGCACCGATAAGTTTTAGATGTTGTTTAAAAAGTATCTTCAAACTTGCAGACAAAGCATTGATCATCAGATACTTCAGCTTTTTTTCGTCCCGTCCCGAAAGCGTTCGGGACGAAACTCAAAAAGAGCTTCGTCCTGATAATCAAGCCTTTGTCTTCGTTTCTAAACATACTTTTTTAACAACTTCTTAGAAAAACGCTAGACAAACACACATACCATGATGATAACAGAGTTGATATTTTTGGGGATTGGACTAATACTTGGAGCCATTTCTGCTTGGTTTATTGCCAAGTATAAATTTGCTGCGGCTAGTGGTTCGTTGCCTTTGGACGTGGTAAAGCAACAATATGTGCTGCGAGAGGTCTTTGCGAATCTACAGGAGCAAACGGATATGTATCGAGCGGATATGATGGAGAAAGAGTCTGAAATCCGGAATTTAACCAAATCTCTTTCTTCTCAACAACAAGAGAATCTAGGTCTGAGAGATAAATTAATCCAGGATCAAGCTCAAATTACGGAGCTACAAACTAAGTTTCAAAGAGAATTTGAGCATACCGCCAATCGACTCTTTGACGAAAAAACACAACGATTTACCCAACAAAATCAAGAACAACTAAATACCATTCTCAATCCATTACGAGATCGAATTCGAGAATTTGAATTAGGAATCGAACGTCGCTATTTAGAAAAAACGAGAGATATGGTTTCTCTTAAAAAAGAAATTGAGCAATTACGAGACTTAAATGTACAATTAAGTGAAGATGCGAATAACCTTGCTTCAGCTTTAAAAGGAGATAACAAAACCCAAGGAGATTGGGGAGAACATCAACTGGAACTTTTATTAGAAAAATCCGGATTGGTAAAAGGCATTCATTTTACGACACAAGCAAGCTTTATTGATATTCACGGTAAGATCAAACGTCCAGATTTTATCATTAACTTACCGGAAGGAAAACACTTGGTTATTGACTCCAAAGTCTCTCTCGTTGCCTATGAAAAATACTGCACAGGAAATAATAAAGACAAACACCTAAAGGCGCATGTTGAAAGTATGCGACGCCATATCAACGATTTAAGCAGTAAAAACTACCAGCACCTTTATCAGATCTCTTCCCCTGATTACCTCCTCCTTTTTGTTCCTATTGAACCAGCATTCGCTCTAGCAGTGCAGAATGATCAACAATTATTTTTGGATGCTTTGGATAAAAACATCGTCATGGTCTCCAACTCTACCCTTTTAGCTACCATGCGAACAGTTTCTTACATTTGGAAACAAGAAAAACAAAAAAAATCTGTTTTAGAAATCGCTCGACAAAGTGGCCTATTATATGACAAACTTTGTAGTTTCGTAGAAGATCTCCAACAAGTCGGCCATAGAATTGATCAATCTCAAAATGCCTATCATTCAGCGATGAATAAAATGATGGATTCCAAAAAATATGGCGATACCCTACTGGGTCGGGCAGAAAAGATCAGGAAGCTCGGGGCCAAAAATACCAAACGACTTCCCAAAGATTTATTGGAATAATTGCGCTTTTGATGTTAATTCTATGTATTTTATATTTTTTATATAATTATTATTTTAAATTGTCCTCTACTAATCAACTCACCTAAAATTCTTTTGTTACTTTTGCATTAAATTCCGTTTGTAAATCATAAACCGTTTATTCAAATCACTTTATGATTTATTATAAACAATATATGTCTGACTTTAACAGGCTACTTCAAGACCAATTGGAAATGCATTTTTTCACTGAGAGAAATAATTAAATTTATGCATTCATTAACCAAAATTCTGGTTGGGCTAATCATAATATCCCTTCCGATTCAATCTCTATTTGCCCAAAATCAACGATCTTTTTGGGAGGTATCTACCCATAATCAAACACTTCTACAGGCCTCAACTCCGATGAAGACTTTACCAACGGTATACCACCCTTTCCAATTATCAGACAAAATAGCCTTTGAGGAATTACTTCAAAAAGCTCCTACTAGATTTTCAATCGAAGCTGAAAATCTTCAAAACGATGTCGTCATTTCTCTTCCAATGCCAGATGGTAGTACCGCTCAATTTAAAGTACTTGAGTTTTCTGTAATGGCAAAACGACTCGCTAAGAAATTTCCAAATATTCGATCCTACACTGCTTTCGGGATAGATGATCCTTCAGCTATAGCGAAAATAGATATGACTCCAAAAGGATTTCATGCCATGATTCGATCTGCTGGAAAAAGTACGATCTATGTAGATCCATTGGTAGCCCATCAGAATCAATATATGTCTTATTATCGAAAAGATTTTCCCATTAAAGGAAACGGTTTTGAGTGCCATGTCGAAGAGGTAGCTAATGAGGTTCCTGCGAATCTTAATAATTCATTTGTTCCTGTTGGAGATTGTCAATTTCGACAATATCGCCTTGCTTTAGCTTGTACTGGTGAATACGCTGCATTTCATGATGATGATGATATTACGAATGGAGATATAACTTCAGATGTAATGGCTGCGATGGTGACTACAATGAATCGCGTAAATGGTGTATTTGAAAAAGATGCCGGAATTACCATGGAAATTGTAGAAAATAATGATCAATTGATTTTTACCGATGGCAATAATGACCCATATACTAATGGAAGTGGATCAGCTATGTTGGGTCAAAACCAAACTACTTGTGACAATATTATTGGAACTGCCAATTATGATATTGGCCATGTATTTAGTACTGGTGGTGGCGGCATAGCAAGCCTACGCTCTCCTTGTAGTAACAATAGAAAAGCCCAGGGAGTAACAGGACAAGGAAACCCAATAGGCGATCCTTTCGATATCGATTATGTAGCGCACGAAATGGGACACCAATTTGGCGGTAATCATACGCAAAACAATAATTGCCAACGAAGTGGAGCCTCTGTAGAACCAGGAAGCGCTTCTACCATTATGGGGTATGCAGGAATTTGTTCCCCTAATGTTCAAAATAATAGTGATGATTATTTTCATGGAGTAAATCTTTTAGAATTCGCCAATTTTGTCACTGGAAGTGGGAATTGTGCAGCGATCCTTTCCTCCTCAAATGGAACACCTACTGCAGACGCAGGGAATAATTATACCATTCCAATTGCAACTCCTTTTGAATTAACCGCTGTTGGAACAGATCCAGATGGCGATCCAATTACTTATTGTTGGGAGCAAATGGATCATGAAGCAGCAGAGGCTATGCCTCCAGAACCCTCTAATACCCAAGGTCCTACATTTAGAAGCTTAGATCCAACCATCGATCCAGTAAGGGTATTTCCAAATATGGCATCTTTACTTTCGGGAGCAACCAATGAATGGGAAGTACTTCCGGGTGTATCAAGAGTGTTGGACTTCAGGGTAAGTGTTAGAGATAATAATAGTGTGTATGGTTGTGTGGCTAGGGACAATATGGAAGTAACTACCACCACAGATGCAGGACCATTTGTTGTTACTTACCCGACTACTACCGAAACCTGGATACCTGGTGAATCAAAAACGCTGACTTGGGATGTGGCAGATACCGATTTAGCACCCGTTTCCTGCTCGCAGGTAGACATTTTGATTTCTACAGATGGTGGTGGAAGTTTCGCTGATTTAGCCACCAACCAGGCTAACAATGGAAGCTATGATTTTATAGTGCCTGATTTAGAAAGTGAAGATATTCGATTCAAAATTATTTGTTCTAATAATATCTTTTTCACTGTTACTCCAGCACCTATCACCATAGGTTTTACAGAAACTTGTACTGTTTTTAATAGTACCGATATTCCAATAACTATTTCTGCCAGTGAAACACCCTTAATTACCTCTGATTTAGTGGTTAATCTTGGTAGTAATATTACCAATGTTAAAGTGATCAACTTAACGGGGGATCATACTTTTACAGGTGACCTAGATTTTACACTAATTCATCCTAATGGCCAAGAAATTGATTTACTAAATGATCAATGTGGAAATAATGACAACTTCAATTTAGAAGTTTCTGATGATGGCGGAGCGGTTACTTGTCCTTTAAGTAATCAACAAACCATTGCTCCTACTGATGCCTTGAGCGGCCTTAATGGATTGCCTGCTAATGGGACGTGGGTTCTTCAAATTCAGGATGATGCGGATCAAGATGGTGGTGTTTTAAATAGCTGGGGATTGGAGATTTGTGCGAACGTTCCTCTTTCTTCCTTACCTGTTGAACTAATAGAATTTACCGCAAATCCAAAAGAATCACATATAGCATTGGCTTGGGAAACAGCGAATGAAATTGATAATGCAGGGTTTGAAATTCACCGCAGTACCCTACCGAATCGTGGATTCGAATCAATTGGATGGGTTGAAGGTTTTGGAACCAACAATGGGAATAAGTATTATTTTGATGATGAAGACGTGGTGGTTGGTCAAACCTATTATTACCAATTAAAGCAGATTGACTATGACGAAAAATTTGAATTTTCGAAAATCGTTTCTGCTAAATTAATTGCAGATGAACTAATTATTGGAATTAGACCGAATCCTGTAGCAAGCAATCTTACGCTTACTTTATCCCTAGAAGGAAATCATACTGCTCGGATAGCTATCATAGATTTACTAGGAAGAACTATCTTGGAAACGACTCCATCCTTTCAAGATTTTCAAGAAGAAAACTTCGAACTAAGTTACCTTTCAAAAGGTGTTTACTTATTAAACATCGAATTGGAAAATGGAGAACAAATCGTTCGGAAATTTATTAAAGAATAATGTGAATCAAGGGTTGGAAAAGAATTCAATTAACAGTATCATTCTAATTGACATGCTTTTTTTTTGCTATTTGCTTTTGGCCATTGGCTATTTGCTCTCTGTCCGTACCTAAAATAGGTTGACCTTTTTTTTTAATTATAAACCTTGAAAAAGAGAGAGCTGATTTTGGATTTCACTATTTTGATTAGAAACAGTGAATACTTTCATTTCAGGTCTTTCTTTTTTTGAAAGTTCTTTGACATAAGTTTCAAACTCAATTGGTGTTTTCTTTCCAAGGCTTTGATGTTGTCTATTATTATAGCCATCAATAGCTCGGTGAATAAATTGAGATTTTAGTTGCAATTCGTTTTCAATGGGCCATAGTTTTAAAT
>CALKJE010000175.1 GCA_937995675.1 uncultured Saprospiraceae bacterium | reverse complement strand
CGTATAATTTGATAATCATTTTTCTATCCTGAAGGCTATTAAGTTTCAGGATGATTTTGGCAGGTTTACCTTTTTTAGCATTCTGAATTTCACGATCAATTTTTTCGACCAATTTTATTCGAAGATTGAATTGACCAACGAGTAGGTGTTGGAATTTTTGCTTTGGAACTTTTACCGTTTCTAAAAAAGAAAATACTCTTCCGACTTCTCTCGTTAATCGAGTATCAGCGGTAAATAATCCAAAGTCGCTGTATACTTTTGCGGTTCCTTCGTGAAAGTTACCTGTACTTAAATAACTGTATAATTGAATCTGGTCATTTTCTCTACGGGCAATCAAGGCAATTTTAGAATGCACTTTTAAACCAGGAAAACTATATCGAACATTCACGCCTGCTTTTTCTAATTTTTCTCCCCAAGCTAAGTTTGCTTCCTCGTCGAATCGTGCTTTTACTTCTACAAAAACACTTACCTGTTTACCAGATTGAACGGCATCCATCAGGGCGTTCATAATCTTAGACTTCTTAGCAACTCGGTATTGCACGACTTTAATATGGGTGACATCTGGATCAGCAGCAGCCGTCTGAAATAACTTCACCACCGAATCATAAGAGTGGTATGGAACATGAATTAGATGATCCCGTTTCTTGATCGATTTAAAAATATTATTTGACTTTTCTAAGGTCTTGTAAGGGATGGGAGGTAAAGGATTATTTTTTAGATGATCATATCCAAAATCAGGAAAAGAGAAAAAATCAAAATTATTGTGGTATCGACCTTCTGGTAATAAATCTAATTTTTCTAGATCAAACGTTTCACATAAAATAGAAAGTAATTTTGTCGGCATGGCACGGTCATAGACCAAACGAGAGGGAGGTCCAACATTTCTTTTGATCAAACTCTTTCTAATTTTCTGAACCAAATCACCAGAAAATTCATCCTCAATATAAAGTTCTGCATCTCGCGTCAATTTGATAGAAAAAGCATCAATTATTTCATAGCCCGGAAAAACAAAACCTGCTGCAAAACGGATAACATCATCGATCATAATCAAATCATGTTTCCCTTCTGCCGAAGGAAGATCGACGAACCGTGGAAGATGATCAGATGGAATTTTCAAAACAGCAAATCGATCTTTGGTGCTATCTTTTAAATACTCTTGCATTTGAAGTGTCAAGTAGAGTGCCGCGTTATTTAGAAAAGGCTTAATTTTTTTAGGAACCAATAATACTGGTTGTACGAATGGTAGTAGGTTTTCTTCAAAATAATCCAGAAGAAATTCACGCTGCTCGTTGGACAGATCCATTCTACGCAGCAAGTTGATATTATACTGACTAAGTTCAGGTACAATTTCGGTTTCAAATATTTCACCAAACTCCTCTTGCTGCTTATTAACTATTTTGAGTAATCGAGTTAAGAGAGATTGAGGATCAAATTCGAGCTTTGCTTTGGTTTTTTTACCGACCCGTACCAAGTTTCGGATACCAGCGATTCGTACTCGGAAAAACTCATCTAAGTTAGAAGAGTAGATGGCTAAAAATTTCAATCGTTCTAAAAGTGGAACCGACGGATCTTTTGCTTCTTGTAAAACACGATAATTGAAGGACAACCAACTGATGTCACGATGGATATAAGGAACAGATTTTTCTTTCATTTCTTTAGAGTGCCTTCCGAATCAAGTTCGAAATAGTTTAGCGGTAAAACAACAAGTATTAGTATAAATACGGTTTAAAACAATCCAAGTTGCCCGCCATCTTCAAAAATAGGGAGGGTTGGACCACGAAGGACTGCTTCAGGTATTCGTTCTTTGATTTTCTGGGTCAAATATAAGGTAATTTCTGGGGCTAATATATTATCTGGCTCGTGTCCAAAGAAATAAATTTCGTGAATTCCTTGATCAATCCATGACTTTAGCCTTTCTACCCAATCATCTATGCGTGAATAGTCGTTATCAATCAAGCCATTTCCGACCCATCGGACCATCGCAAACTCCGTTGTTACTCCTTGATGAAGCACATCGCGGCGTCCAGCTACATCTGTGATGACCGCTCCTACGTGGTAAGCGCGTAAAAGTGTTAGGAATTTATCGGTTTCGGCTGGTGATTCAAACCAACTCGGATGTCGAACTTCTACCGCTAGTTGGATAGATTTTGGCCAATTTTTTAAAAAAGTATCCAATTGAGCATATCGATCACTTCCCCAATAGGGTGGAAGCTGCATAAAACAAGGCCCCAACTGGTCGCCAAGTGCCTGAATATTTTCACAAAACTGCACCAGTAATCCGCTTCCAATTCCCATATCTCTGGCATGACTGACTTGCTGCACTACTTTTGGACAAAAACGAAAGTCTTTCGGCGTCGCTTTTTTCCAATTTTCAATGGTCTCCAACGTCGGAATTCGATAATGCGTTGTGTTTAGCTCAATCGTATTAAATTGTTGTCCGTAGAATTTTAGATAGTCTTTGGTTTTGGTTTTTTTAGGATAAACATTGCCTACCCATTCT
>CALKJE010000174.1 GCA_937995675.1 uncultured Saprospiraceae bacterium | reverse complement strand
GCTAATGCTAATTAGCGAACCCGAAGGGACGGGTTAGCAAGCCAATGGCCAAAAGCAAATAGCAAAAAACACCATGTCAATTAGAATGATACTGTTATTAATTATACTATTTTAATTCTTTTTCAACCCCTGATTCGCATTCTTCATTAAAAAATTATTAATTACCTTCTAACTCATTGTTCTTCTTACTGCATCTTGCCAACCTTTGTAAAGTTTGATTCTTTCTTTTTGTTCCATTTCAGGTTTAAACTCTTCGTCGATTTTCCAATTTTTGCTAATCTCTCCTTTTTTCCAATATCCTACGGCGAGGCCAGCGAGGTAGGCGGCACCTAATGCGGTGGTCTCGATAATTTCTGGGCGTTGAACGGTGGTACCTAAAATATCTGCTTGAAAATGCATGAGCAGATCATTGGCTGAAGCACCACCATCTACTCGTAAGGTTGTCAAATTTACTTTGGAATCTTTTTTCATCGCATCTAGTACGTCGCGAGTTTGGTAAGCTAGTGATTCTAAAGTGGCTCGAACGAGATGTGCTTTGTTGGTACCACGGGTCAAACCAAAGATAGCACCGCGGGCATACATGTCCCAATATGGCGCACCGAGTCCTGCGAAGGCAGGAACTACATAGACGCCTTCGGTGTCTTCTACTTTCATGGCGTAAAACTCTGAATCAGGACTTTCGTCAATAATCTTGAGGCCATCTCTTAGCCATTGGATGGCGGCTCCAGCGATAAAAACAGAACCTTCTAAAGCATAGGTTACTTTTCCGTTCAATCCCCAGGCTATGGTGGTCAATAGACCTGCTTTAGAAGTTACCATTTCGGTACCGGTATTCATCAACATAAAACAGCCCGTTCCATAAGTATTTTTGGCCATTCCTTTTTTATAACAAGCTTGACCAAAAAGCGCTGCTTGCTGATCACCAGCAATTCCGGCGATTGGGATTTCGGTACCAAATAATTTAGGATCGGTATGACCGTAAATTTTACTGGAATCTTTTACCTCTGGCAACATTGCTTCTGGAATGTCGAGAGCTTTTAATAATTTTTTATCCCATTCCAAATTTTTGATATTATAAATCATGGTGCGAGAAGCATTGGAATAATCGGTGATATGTACTTTACCACCCGTTAGTTTATACACCAACCAAGAATCGATGGTACCAAATAAAAGTTCTCCTTTTTCCGCACGTTTTCGGGCACCTTTTACATTATCAAGAATCCATTTAATTTTAGTACCAGAAAAATAAGCATCAATCACTAATCCGGTATTTTTTCGAACATAATTCGTTAAACCTTTCTTTTTTAGTTGATCACAAATTTTGGCGGTACGTCGATCTTGCCAAACGATAGCTGGGTGAATGGGGATGCCAGTTTTTTTGTCCCAAACCAAAGTAGTTTCTCTTTGATTGGTAATACCGATGGCGGCAATATCATCGGATTTGATTTTAAGATTTCTTATCGCTTGTTTGGCTACTTTGAGTTGACAATTCCAAATTTCCATAGCATCGTGTTCTACCCAGCCAGGTTCAGGGAAGAACTGGGTAAATTCTGATTGAGCAACAGATTTTATTTCAGCAGCCTTATCAAATACAATGGCACGAGAACTCGTAGTTCCTTGATCAAGTGATAAAATATATTTCATTGTCTATTTTTTTAAAGGTTAATAAGAATAATCTTAATCTAAGTCGATTAATTTTTCACGAAAAACAACTCCATATTCTTTCAATTCTTCTAAGACAGGTTGATAAACTTGTTTTACAACTGGAATATTTACCCCCGTTTGAGTGATATTTCCTAGCATCACCTCTTTGACAAAAATACCGAGTGGAACACCTACTAAGCGAGACATCGCCGTATGGTATTCATCTACTCCTTTCATGACTAAGGTAGAAATCAGTTTTTTGTTTTTACCTTTTAATTTATATTCAAATTCATGTTGCATAATGATCATGTCTTTATCCCCTTTTGCCAGTTTCCATTTTTTCAATAGAATATCTTCTAAAATTAAAGCTGGTGTTGCTCCTTGCAATCTAATTTTTGTTTTTCTAAAAAGACCTAACCATTCTAACTTTTTCATAACCTCAGAATCTGGTTTTTCGCCGAGGAATTCTGCGATTCCTTCCCTTACACTTCCCGTCCGAGGTGCGGAACCAAGATAGGCTTCCATCAAGCCTAAATAGGTAAGATTATCTGATTCTAAAATTGGAAAAGTACTATCGGTCAATCCGATTTTGACCAAAGCATTCCAGGCATCACAAAAACCAACATTACGAAGGGTACCACGAATCAAGGTAGGAATTTTATCTAACCCATACGTTTTTCGGTAAAGTAAGGAATCACGATTTGCATACATTTCATAGGGTCCCATACCTTCAATGTCTACCTTCCAATGATCAGAGAAAAGTCGGCTATACGGAATGTATTTATATTTTCCATCCTCGAGGTATTGAGCAGTTCCTTGTCCGGCGAGAACTACGTTACGAGGATTCCAAGTAAATTTATAGCGCCAAGGGTTGTTGTCATTTTCTGGAGCAATTAATCCACCTGTATAAGACTTAAAGCTGATTAACTCTCCGCCCATTTCTTTGATCTCATCAATCTTTTCCATGGCAGACATATGGTCAATTCCAGGGTCGAGGCCCATCTCTCCCATAAAGATCAGTTCTCGATTTCGTGCTTCATCACCCAAGCTATACATCTCTTTTGAAACATAAGAAGCCGTAATCAGGTGTTTTTTAAGACGGATACAGTCGTGGGCTACTTCAATATGGAGGTGAGCAGGTAAAAGAGAAACGACCAAGTCTGCACGCTCAATTAA
>CALKJE010000173.1 GCA_937995675.1 uncultured Saprospiraceae bacterium | reverse complement strand
GTTGGGAAAGTAGAATATGTGCCAGAACAGGCAATGGGTGTGATTAAATTAGCGGCGGAAAAATCTAATTGGGGTAAGGCGGATACGGCGCAAGGTATGTGTGCGTACTATTCGCATAATACGTATGTGGCGGAAGTGGCTGACTTGATTGAGGTGAATGGTCAACCGGTGATTGATAAGATTACTTGTGCGATTGATTGTGGTATTTTGGTGAATCCATTGGGTGCGCTGAATCAGGTGGAAGGTGGAATTATCGATGGGATCGGTCATGCGATGTATGGTGATTTTGGTTTTGCGGATGGGAAACCGAATAAGAAAAATTTTGATCAATATCGTTTGATTCGTCATAATGAGGTACCGAAGATTGAGACGCACTTTGTGGAGAGTACGATGAGTCCGACGGGACTGGGTGAGCCGACGCTTCCTCCGGCTGGTGGTGCGGTGGCGAATGCGTTGTATAAGATGACGGGGAAGAAGTTGAAGGCGATTCCGTTTGTGGGAGAAGAAGGGGTTTTAGGTTAACTGACTGATCCCGACTGCAAGGAGGGCGGCGTGCGACAGCGCGACGAAGGAAGGCACCGCGAAAGCGGATGGGATGGCATTTTCTAAGGTGTGGAGGGGCGGATTTATTGGTTAATGAATATTGGTCTTTAAAGTGTTTTGTCTCGCAAAGAACGCAAAGACGCAGAGATTTTTTATCGTGTTTTTTGCGCGCAGAGACGCAGAGATGCTTTAACGTGTATATCTTTTATCGCGAATACTTTTAGACGGTAACTCAATATTAGATATTCTATAAGTAATTCTTGAGCTAAATTTCTTTTCTCCTCGCTGTAATACTACAAGATGAAAGTGAATAATAGAGGGCCTTATAATAAAAAATGACATGAGGATTTTTTTTATTTTTTTTGTGATGTATTTATTTTTTAGTTGTCAAGATCCGAAATTTGATATTGGTAGTAAAGTAAATGTTGAACCGAAATTTAAATTAATCCTTCCGAATAATTCAGCAACAAATGGTCAAGACACTGTAATCAATAGTATTGTTTACTTGTTTGCATTTGAAGATGAAGAGGTAATCTTTCTTTCAACAAAAGATAAAGCTTTTCATATTAATAATGAGATATCTCTAAGTACAAAATTCTCTGACTTAGGTGATGTAAAGGACAAATTAAAATTAGTACCAGGTTGGGGACACTATGTTCCTTTAGATAATGGATGGTGTGCTAGTTTTAGTTATAAAATTCCTCCGGAGCCTGATACAAAAATCAATTCTTTTTTTAAGTATCCTATACTAACGGAACAATAATAATAACTAAAGATTCTTTGCTTTTGATACAGGATTGATCTCTACTTTTAAAAGTGTATTTCTCGCAGAGAACGCAGAGGCGCACAGACACTTTAACATGAATATCTTTTGTCAATTTAGACGCTTGTTTATAACTCCTGGTTTAAACAAGTGGTAACTTTTTTGGACATGAAAGTGCGATCCCTACAGGATCGGTTGTATTTCGATAGGGTTTCTTTTATAAATGTGTGATTCCTACGGAATCAAGGGGTCGTAAATAACCGATAAGAAAATGCAGACTGGGATTCTTCCCTAATTCCTAAACTCATTCTTAGCATTCAGATAATAGATGCCGAAATAATCGACAAAGACTTTCCAACCGGGGGTGCCGACGCCGATGCGGATGTTGGAGATGGGTTCGTAGGGCATTTCGTAGACGAGTTGTTCGTTGACGAAGAGGTAGTAAGTTTGGTTGACTTTTCGGAGGGTGATTTTATTCCATTCGGTGACTAGTTTTTTGATCTTTCCTTTGATGATGGTTTTCTTTTCGTTTTTGATGATGAACCCTCGTTTGATCAAATTAAAATAGTAGAATCGTTCTAGGCTTTTGTCTTGTCCCCAGACGAGTCCGTAGTCATTGCCGTTGCAGGATAGCATCATTTCTACGGCAAAATCTTTGGATGGATCTAGGTCGAAATGTGGTGCCATATAGGATGGCTTGAGGCCGATGGCGACGGATTTGAAGAGGTATTGACCGTATTTGATTTTTCCTTTGTGTTCTTTGCTTTTTCCGGTCCAGAATTTCTCGCTGGCATCGTTATTAAAATCATCGAAATAGACGGTGGTTCGATCTTCTGGAATATAGTCGTAGTAGTCTCGTTGGGCAGAGACGGAGCAGCAAACGAGTAAAAGTAGGGTTAAAATGATATAAAAACGGTGTTTATCCATAGGACAAAGGTAGCTTTTTTAGAAATTAGAGAGGGTTGGGGAAATGTTAAGGTGAAGGAGTTTTGGGTTTTGAGTTGGGTGGGAAAAGTGTTTTGTCTCGCAAAGACGCAGAGGCGCAGAGACGCTTTAACGTGTATATCTTTAACGTGTTTTTTCGCACAGAGGCGCAGAGGTATCGTGTATATCTTTGATCGTAGAGCGAATATTCAGAATATCTTAACTAGCTGACAATCAATGGGGTTTGAATTAAACCCTATTATTTAGTTTTCTTTTATTTATAAAAATTAATGGGGACACTCCGCATTGCGTATTAAGGGGTTTTTCTATCTAAAAAATATTAATCATAACTTCCACGACCCTTTGTTAAATCGCAGATTTGATCCATTTTCAGATTCAATAATATATCTGTTCATTTTATACTAAACTTGCACTTATTTGTTTAAATTTGCGACTGACTATGTAAAAAGGTAGGATAATTCCTGCTACAAACCGCGAGAGAGCTCACTAAACGCGATACCGCAATGATTCAACGACTGTTAATCAATAATTACGCGCTCATTGAAGAGCTCGAAATTGACTTTTCGGAGGGACTGACCATTATTACCGGAGAAACCGGAGCTGGTAAGTCTATTCTGCTAGGGGCTTTGGGCCTCATCATGGGCAACCGAGCCGATACGAAGGTTTTTTATCACACTGATAAAAAGTGTATTGTGGAAGGTTTTTTCGAAATTTCCCGCTACGGATTAAAGGAGTTTTTCGATGAGAAAGACATTGATTACGATGATGAAATCGTGATCCGTCGTGAACTCACTCCTTCTGGCAAGTCTCGGGCTTTTGTCAATGATACGCCGGTCAAACTAAAAACGCTCGGTCAACTCACCGCAGCGATTATCGATCTTCACCAACAATTTGATACGCTCGACATTCACAACGTTTCTTTTCAGATGCGAATGATGGATGCGCTGGCTGGTAATTATCCGGCACTAGAGGTTTATCAAAAAGAGTTTTCTACTTACCAAAAAAATAAACGACAACTCGATAGCTTGATTGATCGAAACCAATCGGCGACAACGGAGATTGATTTCTTAAATTTCCAATTGCAAGAGTTTAACGGCGCTGAATTAATCGCCGGAGAGGATACAAAGATGGCTTCGGAATTGGCTCGATTGACCAACGCAGAAGACATCAAAAAAACATTGAGTCAGGCTTACCGAATGATGAACGACGACGAACAATCGGTGATCGATCAACTGGAAAAAGTTAGCTTGGCTTTGAGTGATGTAAAAGACTTCCACCCGGACGTGGCTAAAATCTACGATCGATACGAAGGGATCCTAACAGAACTGCGAGATATTTCTTCTGATTTCGAAAAAGTGGCGGATGATACAGAATACGACGAGGAAAGAATTCAGGAATTACAGGAACGATTGGACTTAATTTATAAACTACAAAACAAGCATCGTGTAAAATCTGTACTTGAGCTACTGACGATTCAAACCAACTTACAGAATCAATTAAAAGGTTTTGGTGATTTATCGGAAGATATTGAGCGATTACAAAAAGAGATTGCACAACAGGAAGTTTCTTTGCAAAAAAGAGCAGCAGCGCTGCGTAAGAAGCGGTTGTCTGTAACTGGTGGTTTTGAAAAGAAAGTGGATGCGATGCTTACGCAATTGTCTATGCCTCATGCAAGATTACAGGTGGAGGTACGCGAGTTGGATCAACTGAACAGTACGGGAATTGATGAAGTGAATTTCCTTTTTGCTTCTAATAAAGGGAGTAAGTTTTTGCCGTTGAAAAATGTGGCTTCGGGTGGTGAATTGTCTCGTTTGACTTTATGTACTAAATCTTTGGTGGCAGATGCGATTCCATTGCCGACTTTGATTTTTGATGAGATTGATACTGGAATTTCTGGAGAGGTGGCTTTACGAATGGGTAAGATTTTACAGGAGCTTTCTGGTAGACATCAGGTGGTGAGTATTACGCATAGTCCACAGATAGCGGTGAAAGCGGATACGCATTATTTTGTTTATAAAAAAGAGATGAAGGATCGGACGATGACACGGATTAAGGCGCTTACGATGGAGGAAAGGATTCGTGCGGTGGCGACGATGTTGAGTGGTAATCCACCTTCGGATTCGGCGATTGAGAATGCGAAGGAGTTGTTGTTGGCGACGTAGTTTTTTAGAGGAAGGGAGGATTTGCTTTAACGTGTTTTTTTCGCGCAGAGACGCAGAGACGCTTTAACGTGTATATCTTTTATCGTGTTTTTTCTCGCGGAGACGCAAAGGCGCAGGACTTGTTCCGAACTTGTTTCGGAAGACGCTTTAACGTGAATATCTTTAACGTGTTTTTTGCGCGCAGAACTTGTTTTAGAAGATGCTTTAACCTGTATATCTTTTATCGTAACTTTTTCTCGCAGAGAGCGCAGAGGCGCAGAGACACTTTTATCGTGTATGCCTTTTATCGTGTTTATTTTAGGCATAACTTGTTTCGGAAGAAGCGGTAATCGTGTTAATTTTCTAGCGTGAATATATTTTTTGTAAAAAAATTAACTGCTACAAATGCGCTAATCCACAAAGAATCATTGAAACATCAATAATACATTTATTAATTTAAACGGCTGTTTGTTTTTAGTAGGCAGTCAATAGTCATTTTTATATGAATTTACTAGAAGGAAAACGTGGGGTCATTTTTGGTGCCCTAGACGAAAAATCAATTGCTTGGAAGATAGCTGAAAAATGTGTTGAGCAAGGAGCTAAGATTACTTTGACGAATGCACCTGTGGCATTGCGAATGGGCAAAATCCAAACCCTTGGAGAAAAGCTGAATGCGGAAGTTATTGCTGCGGATGCGACGAGCATCGAAGATTTGGAAGCACTTTTTACGCAATCCCAAGAAATTTTGGGTGGGAAATTAGACTTTGTCCTCCACTCTATTGGGATGTCGATTAACGTTCGTAAAAAACGTCCTTACACGGATATTAAGTACGAATGGATGCAGAAGACTTTTGATATTTCTGCGATCTCTTTTCATAAGACCATGCAGACGTTATACAAGATGGATGCGATGAAAGATTGGGGTTCTATTTTAGCGTTGACATATATTGCGGCGCAACGTACGTTCCCTGATTATAGTGAAATGGCAGAATCAAAGGCATTGCTAGAATCTTTTGCGCGTAGTTTTGGTTTCCACTTTGGGAAGGCTAAGAATGTTCGTGTTAATACGGTTTCGCAATCACCAACGATGACAACTGCGGGTAGCGGTGTCAGTGGATTTGATGAGTTTTTCAGTTATGCGGATAAGATGTCTCCTTTAGGCAATGCTTCTACAGATGCTTGTGCAGATTTTTGTGTGGCGATGTTCTCTGACTTGACTCGATCGGTTACGATGCAAAATCTTTATCATGATGGTGGATTTTCTAGTATGGGAATGAATCCGGATGTTTTAGGGTGAAAAAATATTCAATAATGGATATCCAATATTGAATATTCATTATGTTCAATCTGTCAATTATCTAGCAAAAAGACGAGGAGATTTTGATTAACTTGCGAGCGAGTGCATTAGTGCTAGTTGACACTTCATTTCTATTTCATGTTTTAAATTAAATATTGTGCGAATAATTCTATTTTTTCTTTTTAGTCTTCCTATCTTATTAAAAGCTCAGCCGATCGAATTAAATTTATTAGGTACTTGGAATGATCCGAGTTTACCGGTAACGGCTGCTTGGGACGGACCTTATAATGAAATTTGGGGACTGGTTGTCAACGATCATGAGATTGCGGTGATTGGTTCAACGATGGGTACGCACTTTATTGATGTAACAGATCCGACTAATCCAATAGAGTTAACAGATGCTTTTGTGCAAGGGGCGACTTTTGGTCCGGCATTGGTACATCGAGATTTCCATGATTATCGAGGGTATCTATATGTAGTGGCAGATGAAGATAATAACAGCACACTACAAATCGTGGATATCCGCAATTTACCTGAATCGACTACGGTTGTTTCTGACAATAATGATCTCTTGATTCGTTCGCATAATGTCTTTGTAGATTCTACGCAAGCACGCTTATATGCCTGTGGAATTCGTCGTTCAACCGGACGGGACGCCATGTCTATTTATGATATTTCTGATCCTGTCAATCCAATTGAATTAGGTATTTACAATAATATTGGGAATGTAGAAATTCCTTATGTCCATGATATTTTTGTTCGCGATCATATTGCTTATTTGAACGGTGGGAACGATGGATTTTGGGTAGTAGATTTTACCGATCCAGCAGCTCCCGTTTTACAAGGTACCATGACAGATTATGTTCAGTCGGGCTATAACCATTCAGGTTGGTTAGATCATCAGGGGCATTATTACTTTTTGGCGGATGAAAATCATGGTCTGGATTTAAAAGTAGTAGATGTTTGTGAAGGAGATAATATCGAAGTGGTTCAAACTTTTGGAACCGGTTCAGATTTTGAGGGAAGTATTCCGCATAATGTATTGATTGATTGTAATATTTTATATGCTTCTTGGTATTATGAAGGGGTGCAGATGTTTGATATTTCAGATCCAACCAATCCGGTTCGTATTGGGTTTTATGATACTTTTGATGGACCAGATATAAACTCTTTTGCTGGTAATTGGGGCGTTTATCCTTATTTACCTTCTGGAAATATTCTAGCATCGGATATGCAGAGTGGACTTTTTATTTTAGAAAATATTGTTACCCCAGATTGTGATGCTTATCAAGCGACTAGTTGTGAAAATGCGGTAGCAGTAGCTGAAATAGACCAACCGGTTAAAGCATTAAAAATTTATCCTCAACCAGTAGCCAATCAGTTAACCATTGATTTTTCTTTGACCGAACCTACGGCTGATCTAAATTTCTCTTTAACAGATCTTAGTGGACGACAAGTGATGGCTTGGAATGATTTAGCGGTATTTACTGGTGAAAATAAAATCAACTTAGACATACCAAATAGTTTAAATAACGGTTTTTATATTATGGTCATCGAAAATGAAGATGATACCGTAGGGATTACTCGAAAGGTAGTCGTACATCGGTAGTTCACCACAATAGGTAGATGACTAAAATTTACTTACTTTTGGAGATTTATCATCTGGTATGATGCGTTTAGAGGTTCTCTAAACTTCCATTAATTGCATGAAAATTTGGACAAGCGTTTATTTAAACAGTTATCATTATCGTTCTTGCTATTATTTTTTGTGGCACCCCTTTTCGGACAATTTCCGGGACAGGGAGGAGGAGGTTTTGGTGGTAATACGCAGTCTGGTGGTACTCCTCAGGGTGAGTTTATTGAATTGATTGATACGTTTGGTGTTTACTATTTTTTTGTAGATAATCCGAATGAAGAAACGCCTTTTTCGGATACCCTACTCCGCCATTTTCAACAATACGATGTTACCAGAAATCGAGATTTTGAGTATGCACATCTCGGCAATCCTGGGTCTCCAGCTCGTCCGCTTTTTTTTCAACCAGCTTTTAGAAGAGGATTTGATATTGGTCTCCACCAATTTGATTTATATCGGATTGACAAAAAGAACACGCCTTATTACCGTCTCGAAAATCCATTTACGCGAGCCTATTATTCACAGAATAATAAAGACAACTTAAATTTTAAAGGAGAGTATAGCCGTAATTTTTCTGATGGAATCAATGTTTCTATTTATGCTTTACGAAGTAATCACTTAGGACAATTTAGAAATCAAAGAGCGCGAAATACTGCTTTTGCGAATAACTGGTGGTACCATGATAAAAAGGGAAAATACGATGGATATCTAGCCTTGACTTCTAACTCAAATGTGCATCAGGACAATGGAGGAATTGTTCCTATCCCAGAAAATTTAGCAGTAGCAAATCCAATTACCCTTCCTGTTAATATTGACGATGGTTCTATGACTAAGCATACCCAACGATCTTTTACCTACACGCAATATTACAAACTGATTGGAGCCGTTCCTGTGGTTCCTGCACAACCGGAAATAAAAACTCAAAGAGGCGCTCGACCTCCAGGTACTTTGCCTCCATCGAATTTAACGCCCAAAGATAGTTTGATGCTAGACTCTTTGATGCAACGTCCGATTCCAGAAAAAAAACCGGCTGATCTTGGAGAACTTATGACAAAAGATTCACTTCTCCTTCCGATCATCCCCACAGATTCTTTAATTTCTGATTCCATCGTTATCAACTCCATCGTTACAGATTCAGTCATTATCGATTCTGTCATTACTAAATTAAATCCAGCTGATTCGATTGTTACACCAGCAGCACCAATCTTAAAAGACACCTTGCTGCAAGATTCTATTCAGAAAGATTCCGTGCGTGGAGAACGAAATTCGTATAGACGTTTTTCTACCGATAGTTTAGGAGTAAATGGTCCAGGAGGTTTTCGGCCACCCCCCCCAATTTCTACTGGACCACCCAAACGTGCCATCACACTCGGACATCAGATTGCCTATCATTCGAATCGTTATCTGTTTTCTGATACCAGTCCGGATGAAGCAATTTATGATGAAAAATACCTTACACACGATATAGGAATTCGCAATTATATTAGACACCAAAAAGTGGAAAATGATTTTAGAATCAGTACTTTTAAATTACGGAACAATAATAACAAAGTAAGAAAACAACGAGATCTACTAGAAGCGGGAATCATGCATACATTGCATTTTGTTACCCAAGAAAATGAACAACGCACTTTAAATAATCTGTTCTTACATGGTCGTTTTAATTTTAATCCAAAAGATCGATTAAAGATTAAGACTTATTTTCATTATGGATTTTTAACCAATCTGGGAGACTATCGATTAAATGGAACCCTAGAATATAATTTACCTACTTTAGGAAGTTTAGAAGTTGGTCTAGTGCAACAAGCTTATTCTCCAAGTCTAATCGCCAACCGATTAATTTTATCTGAAACAGTGGTATGGGAAAATGATTTTAATAAGATCTTTGAAACAAGCTTGAAAGCTACTTTACGAGTACCACGTTTTGATTTTGAAATTTCTGGGCATTATCATTTAATAAACAATTATCAATACTTTGGTGATGATGGCACGCCGGAACAAACAGGTACGGCGATTAGTGTTGGACAACTGATGATCAAGAAACATTTTAAATTTTGGAAACTTCATTTAGACAATAAAATAATTTTGCAACAGAACAGCAGTGGTTCCATTTTAAGGATGCCACGATTACTGACTAAACAATCTTTTTATTTTGCAGGGTATTTATTAAAAAAGGCGCTCTTTTCCCACGTTGGAGTAGATTTTCGATTGAATGATGATTTTATAGGCGATGCCTATTTTGCACCAACGGGACAATTTCAACTACAAAATCAACAGATATTGCGTGCTTATCCTTTGTTAGATGTTTTTGTTGATTTTAAGGTTAAGGAGTTTCGCTTTTTTGCAAAATATGAAAACCTTACTCGAACTTGGTATCCAGCCACTGCTTTTCAGACTTACCTACATCCAGAACGATATACTGCTTTTCGGTTTGGAGTAAGTTGGCGGTTTTTAAATTAAGTCGGCTGACTAGATTGTTAAGAATATTGTTTTAGTCGATATTTCCAAATCAAATTTAGCTTTTTATCTTTAAAGCTAAATTGCTTAACCATTGGTTTTAGATTATGAATTTATTATCTATTTCTGATTAGTAAAACTTACACAAAAACAGTGGAGAATTCTTACGGTTTTCTTAGAAAAGAGATGAAAGAGAAAGAATATGATAAAAATATTATTAATGAAGTTGTTCAAAACTAGAACCCTATATGAAGATGAAATAAACGATGAAAGAATTTACATTAGGAAGAAAATCGCGGATCTCTAAAACACAAAACTACACGATTTATTATCACTCAACACGGGAGCATAGTAATTAATATTATTATTCGTACAAGCAGTTATTTTTAATCAACCTTCATAATAAATTCTGTTGATTAGAAATAAAAAAATCAGAATAAGGCAAAAGCCTCATTCTGATCTAAACTTAATCATACAACTAATATAAAGTCTTTATCTCAGCAAGGTTATATCTCCATAAGTATCAACCTTAATAATTTCTCCACAAGTTTCGATGGTCGCTTGAATTTGGTAAATATAAACTCCAGAACTAATCATTTTACCATCAGCATAACCACTCCAACCTCGATTAATATCTTTTGATCGGTATACCACACTACCCCAACGACTAATCACGCGCATTTCGAAATCAAGTACTGAGATATTTTCTACCGCTACCACTTGGAAATAATCGTTTTGGTTATCTCCATTTGGCGAGAAGCCATTTGGAATAAACAACCAATTATCACGATCATCTTTTTCAGCACTAACCATTGCCGTAACGGTCTGACTACCACAGATATTATTAACTGTTAAACTCACTGGACCAGACTGACCTATTTCAGTATAAAATTCTGTAGAACCATCTGACCATTCATAACTCAATCCTCGAATATCTCCACTTACTTCTGGTACCATTCGAACTGCATCATCTCCACAAGCTAAAACTAGGTCATCCAAAGCAACTGATAACGGTGCAATTTCTGGAACTGTAATCGCTTCTATTTCACTACAACCATTATCATCAGAAACCATTATTTCATAATCTCCAGGAGCCAGTGATTCAAAAAGTGGTTCCGTCTGGCTAGTATTAGATCCTATCAATTCATACGTGTAAGATCCACCACCAAGTCCACCTAGGATTTCGATCGTCCCTGCATTCGTATCTCCACATGTCTCCGTAGCTTCCATGGCAAAACTAATTTCTGGGTAAGCAGCAACTGCAATTGTTACAATCGAATCACAGCCCGCTGCGCTCGTAAACGTAATCGGCGTTGAACTACCCACTGGAATTGACGTTCCAAAATAATCATAATCCGTTCCACTACACGCCGTATAATTCTCCGTCGTATTAATCGGCTGCGTCGCTGCTACCGTCACCGTGACAATCGAATCACAACCCGCTGCACTCGTAAATGTCACTGGCAAGGAACTACCCGCTGGAATTGACGTTCCAAAATAATCATAATCCGTTCCACTACACGCTGAATAATTTTCCGTCGTATTAATCGGCTGCGTTGCTGCTACCATCACCGTTACAATCGAATCACAACCCCCTGCACTCGTAAATGTCACTGGCAAGGAACTGCCCGCTGGAATCGTCGTTCCAAAATAATCATAATCCGTTCCACTACACGCTGAATAATTTTCCGTCGTATTAATCGGCTGCGTTGCTGCTACCATCACCGTTACAATCGAATCACAACCTGCTGCACTCGTAAACGTTACCGGGGCGGAGCTTCCTGCTGGAATTAATGTGCCGTAATAATCATAATCCGTTCCACTACACGCTGAATAATTTTCCGTCATATTAATCGGCTGCGTCGCTGCTACCATTACCGTGACAATTGAATCACAACCTGCTGCACTCGTAAACGTTACTGGCGCTGAACTTCCTGCTGGAATCGTCGTGCCGTAATAATCATAATCCGTTCCACTACATGCTGAATAATTCTCCGTCGTATTAATCGGCTGCGTCGCTGCTATCATTACCGTGACAATTGAATCACAGCCTGCTGCACTAGTAAATGTCACTGGTGCTGAACTTCCTGCTGGAATTGACGTGCCGTAATAATCATAATTAGTTCCA
>CALKJE010000172.1 GCA_937995675.1 uncultured Saprospiraceae bacterium | reverse complement strand
GAAGGGTCACCTCTTCCCATTCCGAACAGAGTAGTTAAGCTTCTCAGCGCCGATGGTACTGCCGATCTAGGTGGGAGAGTAGGTCGCCGCCAAATCTTATGAAGGTCCGTCATTCAAACGAATGCGGGCCTTCTCCTTTTTTAGGAAAAGAAGGAAGAGAGAAAATTAAGACAATCCAATCCAATCACACTTCACTACTCAGCATTTATTACTTTTTATCTACCATTTCTAAGATAATTACAACAGACTGACTAAGAGTTTCAAAAAAAAATTCTTACTTTGCCAAAACAAAATGTTTTATGGAACAGTCAAGAAGTTTGTGGTTAAAAATGGAATTAATCTGGTGGTTAGTCACGACGATACTCGTGGTCGTAATTCTCTATCCAATTCTAAAATATACAGACAATTATCCTTTTCTTATTCTTAATATCATCTATATCGTTGCTTTTGTTACTTTAAGCAGACATATTTTCCTATTAAAACACACAGCACTGGCAAACGCACAATTAGTGAAAGTTGCCATTATCTTATTGAGTGTTCCAATCATCGCATATTTGGTCAGTGGTATTCATTTTTTTCAAACATATATTGACGAAAATGGAATGGACTCTTTTATATCCGAAACCTCAAGCTTAAGTAAGGAGCAAATAGGAAATTTTATCAGAAATGAATTGATTTTATTTGGAGTAGGTAGCGTCATCGCAGCTATCGTTTTGCCATTTAGACTCGTATTATCTTTATGGCGATGGAAAAATCGTGGAACCGTTTAATAATATTATTATGAATAAAGTAGAAGAATTTAATTCTTATAGAAAAAAAATGAACGAAAAACTGCTGGCGAGTGACAACAAGGTCCTTAAGCGATTTTTTAATTTAGATACTAATGCATATCAAGACGGCGCTTTGTCATCTAAAACCAAAGAACTATTAGGGTTGGTTGCCTCAATGGTTTTGCGATGTGATGATTGTATCGCATATCACCTAGGAACTTGCTTTGAACTTGGTGTAACCAAGGAAGAAGCATTCGAAGTATTCGCAATCGCGAACCTAGTAGGTGGATCCATTTGTATTCCACACACCCGCCGAGCACTGGAGTATTGGGAGGCGTTGGAAGAAGAAACATCAAATACATAAAAATGACAGAAGATAATGATAAGCAAGTAACATCAAGTTACTTAAACGAACTTAACGATGTTCAAAGAGCTGCGGTTACAACAACCGAAGGCCCTGTACTAGTTGTAGCAGGTCCTGGCTCAGGTAAAACTCGTGTACTAACTTATAGAATTGCTTATCTGATCGAACAAGGAACTGCTCCTTGGGAAATTCTCGCTCTTACTTTTACTAATAAAGCAGCGAAGGAAATGAAAAACCGAATCGCTTCTGTCGTTGGTGAGAAAGCGAGAAGCGTTTGGGCAGGAACGTTTCACTCTATCTTCGCTAGAATACTTAGAGTAGAAGCAGAGAAAATTGGTTACAAATCTAATTTTACTATTTATGATTCTGATGATAGCAAAAGTGTAATCAAATCTATTATCAAAGAACTTAATCTTAATAAAGATAACTATAACGTCAATACGGTACGTTCTCGGATTTCTTCAGCGAAAAGTAATCTTATCTCCCCAAAAGCCTACGAACAAGACCAGCAATTACTAACGCAGGATCGAGCTTCTAAGATGCCACACTTTCTAGCTATTTATAAAAAATATATGTCTAGATGTAAGCGTGCAGATGCCATGGATTTTGATGATCTACTCTATAAATTGTTTGTTTTATTACACGAAAATAAAGACAACGTTTGTGAAAAATATCAGCAAAAATTTAAATACCTGATGGTAGATGAGTTTCAAGATACGAACTATTTACAATATAGTATTTTGAAAAAACTTGCTGTATACAAAGACAGTCCTAATAATATTTGTGCGGTGGGAGATGATGCACAAAGTATCTATGCTTTCCGTGGAGCAACTATTGAAAATATTCTAGATTTTGAAAAAGATTTTAAAGAATTAAAGACGTTTAAACTTGAACAAAATTATCGTTCTACCGAGCATATCGTTCAGGCAGCTAACGAAGTAATTCAAAATAATTCAAAACAAATCCCCAAAAAAATATGGTCTCACAAGGGAGTTGGGGATAAGATAAAAATTGTTCGTTGTGTATCTGATACAGATGAAGGACGAAGAGTAGCAGACATGATTGTGGAACAAAAGAATAGAATTCATTTTCGCAATAGCGATATCGCAATTCTTTATCGAACTAATGCACAGTCTCGAATTTTTGAAGAATACTTACGACGATATAATTTACCATATCGCATTATTGGTGGACAGTCTTTTTATCAAAGAAAAGAAATTAAAGACTTCATCGCTTACCTCCGTCTGACGGTCAATCATTCAGATGAAGAAGCATTTCGACGAATTGTTAATTATCCACGTCGCGGAATCGGAGAAACAACTGTCAATAAATTAAGTGCTCATGCAAGCGACACAGATTTACCGATCTGGGAAGCGATAAAAACGTTTCCTGCAAAAGGAAGAGCTAAATCAGGTTTGCTAGATTTTAAGGCAACTATTAAATTATTTGCCGACCGAATGGAGCGTCAGAATGCTCATGAGGTAGCTTCTTATATTGCTCGTCAATGTGGTTTACTAGATTTGTTGAAAAGAGATACGACGATCGAAGGGATGAGCCGATTGGAAAATATCAATAGTTTATTAGATGGTATCAAGGAATTTGTTGAAGATGATGAAGTTCGAGAAGATGGAAGTTCTGAAAAATCATTATCAGCATATCTTCAAAATATCGCGTTATTGACAGATGCGGACAAGAAAGACGAGGAGGATGATTATATCACTATGATGTCGGTCCATGCCGCTAAAGGTCTAGAATTTAAATCTATTTTTGTGGTTGGATTAGAAGAGAAATTATTTCCTTCTTTTAGAGCGGTAGATGATATGGAACAAATGGATGAAGAACGTCGATTGTTCTATGTGGCCATTACGAGAGCAGAGACCAATCTTACCCTTACTTTTGCCAATAGTCGCTATAAGTTTGGAGAGATGAAGTACAATAAGCCTAGTCGGTTTCTATTGGAAATAAGTCCATCACATCTCCACGATGCAGGAGGCGGATCAACCGTACAAGGCGGTGGAGCAACCATTGCTGCCAAACGGATGAATTCGGGAGTGATTGGCAACTTTAAAAAACGAAAAATGAATCGGGTAAACGAATTTAAAATTGATCCGAAAGATTTTAAACCCAGTCCAGGTTCAGCGATTGAAGAAGGAATGGAAGTGTTGCACATGAAATTTGGAAAAGGAAAAGTAATCAATATTGACGGTAACGAAAAAAATAAAGTAGCGACCATCTTATTCGAAAATATTGATTCACCTCAACGACGCCTAATGCTCAAATTTGCGAAGCTACAAATCGTAGAATAGTCAAATGGGTAAGCAAAAATATACCAATCTAATTAGCCAAATGGCAATGGATTTGGGATTCCATTCTGTTGGTTTTGCTAAAGCCGAAAAAATGGAGCCAGAGGCACAACGCTTAGAAGCTTGGCTCAATCAGAACAAACATGGCCAAATGCATTATATGGCCAACCATTTTGAAAAAAGAATTGATCCAAGCAAACTAGTTTCTGGTGCAAAGACGGTGATCTCTTTATTGTATAATTACCATAATCCAGAAAAACAAAAAGATCTTACAGCACCCAAAATTTCTCAATACGCCTACGGAAAAGACTATCATTTTGTGGTGAAAGA
>CALKJE010000171.1 GCA_937995675.1 uncultured Saprospiraceae bacterium | reverse complement strand
TGTGGTGCTTTGATAATCACCGAAATCAAGGACAACGCCATCAAATTTTTCAGCGGATAAGGCATAGGCCAATGATCCAGAAGGATTAGGATTTCGTAATAATTCGGCTCCAGAAAATTTCCTAGACAATTGAATTTTACGACCATTTACGGCTTTCTTTAAACCAAGTACTTTCGTGCTTTTACCATCTAATCCTGGTGCTAACACAATTCTTCTAATTCCATTGGTCGTCAGATAATCTCGGATAAATTCAGGCGTATTCGACTCCATATCCTGCTGTGTAACTGCCATTAGACGATCAGCTGGTAACCGTTGATAAAAGTCATCCACATCAAGTGGTCGGACGAAATTCTGAATCGTTTCGTAATGTGTCTTTCCATATATTTTTAATAATAAAAGATACATCTGCTGCTTTAGATCCAACATCTCCGCTTGGATATTTCGCATAATATCCAAGTGCCGCAAAATGCGTAAGGAACGATAGATATCGTGGTAATTTTTTTGATTAACGGTTTCTACTCTGATCTTTTCTCGGTATAACATTTCCTTATGGAGAAACTCCATGTAGGTTTTCATTTTATAATTATACTCGTAATAATAATTGATGATTTCCGAAGAGGTGTTGAGTGCCTCGTAATTATTAAAATGTTGTCGATTTTGGATTTTAGCGTAAGCTAGATTATCCTTTGTTTTTTTACTAAATAAAAGTTCGAGTGGAACACTGAGTCCAACACCAATAGAATTAAATTTTCGGGTATCTCTTAGCTCGTCGCTAAAGTGATTAAGGTTGCGATACGCTTGCACTCGCAGGGAAATATCGTTGATACCACGGTCGGCTCCAAAGGCAATTTTTTGTTCTAATTGTTGAATAGAATCGAGTAAAATTTCTTTTGAATTCTCATGTAAAAGGTAGTCCAAATTGACATGTAACACCGGTAATTCAGCAATAGCAAAATTGGTATCCATATGGTTTTCACCCAGTGTAGATTCAAACCATTCGTTATAATCTCGGTAATTTTTCAACTGAACTTTGACCTGTTCAATACGACTTTTGATATCAATAATCTCTTCGTATAAGATTCCCTTTAAGAAATAAACCTGATAGAGTAATTTCTGCTGTTCGATCAGTTGAGCTTCTCGTGCCGCTAATAATTTGATCTTTTCTTCATTGAATAAATAAATCATCAGGTTATAACGATAATAGAGTTTACTATCATTATTATCCAAGGCGAACTTCAGGTTGTCTAATTTTCGTTGATCATTCAAGCGTTTAGCTCTTTGCTGGTTGCCCAACCAGCCTTCTCTTAGTATGTTCCATTCAATCCCTACTCGAGTCCGAGAACCGCTAAGATTACCGTCTGTTCCATCTTCCGCATCAAAGCTTTGATCATGGTTGATGAAATGCTGTGCTTTCACATTAATCCCTATATCTTTTTTTAATTTCTTGATCTGATGCTGAAAGATTTCATCTTTACTTGTCAGATCGAGGTTGGGTTCGGTGATATTAAAGAGACGATCGGCAGGTTCCAGGCTAGGATTGACAGTATTCGTCGGTTGCCGATTAAGATTTTTTCTAATCAACGTAAGGATATCCTTACTGATTCTTTCTACTACAGGATCGTCTGTAGCTTGCGCAGATAGTTGCAGTCCTCCTCCCAAGAGCAGTAACGACAAAGATAGTCGCAAAAGCCAGGTGGAAAGACCCGAAATTTTATCTACGATACCTAATGTATCGGGGGAATATTTACTCATAGTAACATTACCGAACCAAAGCCGGCCGTTTTTATTAGTAGGTAGTCCTTATTTTATGTCACTGATAATCAGTGCTTTATCAATAAAACAGGAATTCTTATCTAAGAAAGTGGATATAATTCATACTACTTCACATTAGTTAAAGTCAAAATTTATACCATAACTGACTAGCTACCAAATAAAAAATCCCGTCTCAGCTAGTAGCCGAGACGGGATTTTTTTTAACGATTCCGGTTTATAATTACCGAGCGAAAGAAACTGCTCGTTTTTCACGGATCACGGTTACTTTTATCTGCCCCGGATATTGCATTTCATCCTGAATTTTTTCAGAGATCATAAAGGCTAAATCATCCGCATATTGATCAGAAACTTTCTCGCTTTCAACCATCACTCTCAGTTCACGGCCAGCTTGCATTGCGTAAGCTTTTTGTACGCCTTCGTGTGCCATGGCGATTTCTTCCAGTTCACCGATTCGTTTCATGTAGCTTTCTAAGATTTCACGACGTGCTCCTGGGCGCGCACCTGAGATCGCATCACAAGCCTGAACGATTGGCGAAACCATATTGGTCATTTCTACCTCATCGTGGTGAGCACCTACGGCGTTAGAAACGATATCTGATTCGTTGTATTTTTCACAGAGTTTCATTCCTAAGATCGCGTGAGAAAGCTCTGTTTCTTCTTCTGCTACTTTTCCAATATCATGGAGTAAACCAGCACGTTTTGCTAGTTTTGCATCTTTATTAGACAAGCCAAGTTCTGCAGCCATGATGCCACATAAGTTAGCGGTTTCAATAGAGTGCTTAAGTAAGTTTTGTCCGTACGAAGAACGGAAACGCATTCGTCCCACCATTTTTACGAGGTAAGGATTTAGGCCGTGGATATCTAATTCGATCACGGTACGTTCTCCGATTTCGACGATTTGTTCATCAAGTTGTTTACGTGTTTTTGCAACTACTTCTTCAATTCGCGCTGGGTGGATTCTTCCATCAGCGACCAATCGTTTTAGTGACAATCGACAAACCTCACGACGAATCGGATCAAAACTAGAAATTACAATTGCTTCTGGTGTATCATCTACTACGATTTCAGCACCGGTTGCTGCTTCGATTGCTCGGATATTTCGACCTTCCCGTCCGATAATTTGTCCTTTTAGATCATCCGATTCTAGTGGAAAAACAGATACGGTATTTTCGATCGTAAATTCAGCACACATTCGCTGAATAGATTGGATAACTACTTTTTTTGCTTCCTTGTTGGCTGTAACTTGTGCTGCTTGTACGACTTCTTTTCTGATAGACATTGCGTCTATTTCAGATTTAGCACGTACCGCATCAAGGATTTGCTCTTTGGCTTCTGCTTCTGTTAGTTTAGCAATATTTTCTAGTAAGCGAATACGCTCTTCGTTGGCTAAATCTAGTTCTTCTTTTTTCTTAGCCACAATCTTTACTTGCTTATCTAAGTTGTCTCGAATCGCTTTATTTTCAGAAGCAATTTGTTCTAGTTCTTTTTCTCGGTTCTTAAATTCTTTTACTTGTGTACGAACTTCGATTTCTTTTTCTTTGAGTGCAGCTTCTTTATCTACCACGCTTTGAGCACGTTCTTTCAGTTCATTCTTGTGTTCTCGCTTTTCTGCTTCGAAGTTTGATTTAAGGTCTGCAAATTTTTTCTTTGCTTCTTTAATCTTTCGTTGCTTTACTTCTTCGTTTTTCTTTTCGGCTTTAGATACGATTCCGTCTGCTTTACGCTTGGCTTCGTCTGTGATACGAGCGGCAGAAGAACGAGCTTCTGCAAGGGTTTTATCAGCCTGACTATTAAGGTCTTTGACGCGAGCGTCGTTGCCTTTACCTACCACTGATTTGGCACCGAAGAAAGCAAGAATTCCTCCAACGACCGCACCAATGATGATTGATACTATATCCATAATTATATTGAATTTTAGGTGAGAAACTGGATTTTAGAATGAACCATTACGGTATTCATTTTATTATTTTCGTTTCTATCTATTAAAAAAATATCTGAGTTAATTTTCCTTTTTTGGTTTCCGTTTACTAAACTTTTAAAGTTTAGTAAACGGAAATAAAAGGGAAAAACATTATTCTTAAATAAGAGCTTGTCTAAACTTCCATTAATTGGCTGCAATTGGCAAATTCTGTTCTGCATTTCGTTAAAAAGCCTTTTGGCTCTCGCTCTTTGTGCTGCTAGCACAAGCTCATGCAGGATGCTAAGGCATCGCCTGCGTTTTTTGCCTCATCCAGAACAGAATTTTCTCAATTTCGCACAATTATGAAAATTTGGACAAGCTCTAACCTAAAATGAAGAAGGGAGACTTTTTATTAAGATACTATTGTAATAAAAAATCTAGTAGTTCGTCTAATTGATCTACTTTTTTGTTAAGATCGACGTAGGACTCCTCTTGGTTAGTGGAGTCATTAGCAGGGTGTGTTTTATGTAAATCTACGGCGTAAGTCAGCAATGCCATGGACAAACAATCTTGTTTATCTTTTCGGCTGTACGTTTTTTGGAATGTATTTACTTTATCATTGATCTCTTCTACGATTCCCCGTATTTTATTAACATCTTCTTCCTTTACCTTGAGGGGATAAGAGCGTTCTGCAATGACGACTGTTATGTTGACTAATTCATTCGTTTCCATATCAGTTATTTTGTAACCACAATATACACTTATCGATTTCCTTAAGGTACTGCTCGATCTCTTTCTTCATTTTTTTGGAACGCTTACTGGCTCCAGATTTATCGTCCTTGGCTGGCGAGGTATCCGTATCCGGTACTTCTAGGCCAAGTGTTAGTGTTTGATTGGCTTGTTGTTTATAAACAGCCAGTCCTGATTTTAATTTTCGATTTTCCTCTTCTAATGCCAGATTGTTCTTTTGCAACTGCTCCATCTTCTTGGCCAGTTGTTTTACCTTTTTTTCAATTCCGGTAAGCCTTTCGTTAATAACCTGCTGCATAAGAACAGTATTTTTAAGTAGTATTAAGTAGGACAATCCCACTTAGATAGTCTGTTTTAACGTCTGATAACGGCGCCTAATTCTCCTTCGTAGGTAGAAATCAATCGCTGCATCACTTTATCAATTTCCTTATCGTTAAGTGTTCGTGTAGAGTCTTCGAAGGTAAAACTTACTGCGTAGGACTTTTTGTCTTTCCCCAGTTGGTCTTCATTCTCATACACATCGAACAAATTAACCTCTTTTAGGATTTTTTTGCCTGTTTTACGGGCAATTCCTTTAATATCATCAAATTTAACATTTTTTCCAATAACCAAGGCTAAATCACGTCTAACTCTCGGATATTTGGTCAATTCTTCAAAATCTATTTTATTTTTCTTTACAACACCTAAGAGCGTTTTCACTCTAAACGAAGCGTAAAAAACGTCTTGTTTGATGTCCATTCCACTTACCAAATTGGGTTTCACCTTACCAAATTCCACAATTACCTGTGGTCCTCGGTGGTAACGCAACCCATATGTCAGTGTATCAGAAGCACTGTTTTCATCACCATTCAAGACGGTCGTCTGATAATTTCCAGTTCCGATTCGATTCATCAATTGTTCTACATACCCTTTTAAGGTATAATAAGTCATGGGTGCCTTTTTCGGATGGTGCCAGCTTTCTGCTTCACGACGTCCTGTCAAAAACAACGATAAAAACTCTTCCTCTTTAAATTCATCTCCATCTGGTCGATAAGTATATCCTTGTTCAAAAAACTTCAAATCTGCGTTTTGTCGATTCTGATTATGAACAATCGCTTCCAAACCACTAAACAACATCGTTGGTCGCATGACATCCAAATGAATATTGGAAGTATTATTAACGTATACTAGTTCTTCCTCTGGTAGTTGCAACAAATCTCGGAAATAGCGCGACTGACTCAAAGACAGCCCCATAATTTCGTTAAATCCTTGAGCATTTAGATAATCACCCAACTTTTGTCGTAATGTATGAACTGGAAGACCATCGCCCTGGCCCATCGTACTTTTAACTTGACTTGCGATCGGCACTCGATTGAAACCATAGATTCTTAAGATTTCTTCGATCACATCTACCTCACGCGTTACATCTACTTTATTGGTTGGAATAGCAACCGTCATTCCTTCTTCCGTCGCCTCAACGATTTTGATATTCATCGCCGATAGAATTTCTTTTATTTCCGTAGTAGGAATATCTACTCCTATTAGACGACGAACATTCCGATAACTAACCTTAATCTTTGTAGGCGCTACCGCTTTTGGGTAAAGATCAATTAATTCAGAAGCAACGGTTCCGCCAGCCAATTCATTAATCAATAACACCGCTCTTTTAAGTGCATAATCCGTTATGTTAGGATCACTTCCTTTTTCAAAACAAACTGCCGCATCGGTTCGCAAAAGATGTCGCGTACTCGTACGACGTATTCTACGTGCTTCAAAATGTGCCGATTCTAAAAAGATGGTTTTGGTCGTATCTGTTACACCAGATTTTAGTCCACCAAAAACACCGGCCATACACATCGGATTATTTTGACCATCACAGATAATCAAATCTTCGTCACTCAACTTTCGATCAATTTCATCCAAAGAAGCAAAATTAGTTCCAGCAGGTAGCGTTTGAACAATCACTTTTTTATCGGTGATTTGATCGTAGTCAAATGCGTGCAGTGGTTGTCCCAATTCGTGTAGCACATAATTGGTAATGTCGACAATATTATTAATCGGACGAACGCCGATAGCGGTTAATCTTTTTTGCATCCACTCTGGAGAAGGTGCAACGGTAATGCCTGTCAGCACAATACCGGTGTAGCGAGGACAAGCTTCAATGTCTTTAACCTCCACTGAAATTGGATGCGTTGTTGCTCCTGCTGCAAATCCACTAACATCGGGTGCATTGACTGAACCGTTTTGGTCGTAGTTTATTTTTAGTGCTGCGGCCAAATCTTGTGCAACTCCAAGGTGAGCCGTTGCATCTGAGCGATTGGGCGTCAAGCCGATTTCGTAAATCGTTTCCGCCGTAATATTATAGTATTCGCTTGCTGGTGTTCCGACAGCAGTTGCTTCTGGCAATACAATAATTCCGTCATGATCGGTACCAATGCCTAATTCATCTTCGGCGCAGATCATTCCTTCGGAAACTTGACCACGAATTTTACCTTTTTTGATTTTTAGATCTTTTCCATCACTAAAGTAAAGTTTAGTGCCGATGGTGGCAACCATTACTTTTTGTCCGGCAGCGACGTTGGGTGCGCCACAAACGATGTGTAAATCTTCTCCGGTTCCTACGTCTACGGTTGTTACGCGAAGTCGGTCTGCATCTGGATGTTGACCACAGGTTTTTACGTGTCCAACGACCACACCTTTTAGTCCTCCTTTGATATGTTCCACGGTTTCGATTCCTTCTACTTCTAAACCAATATCGGTAAGGATTTCTCCTGTTTTTTCTACATCATGTGGAATGGTCAGATAGTCTTTGAGCCAGTTAAGTGAGATCTTCATTTATTATAAACTTTGAGCTTTTTTAGATGGAAAACCCTGTAAGCAGCTAGCCTACAGAATATTAGTGTGCAAAGATAAGGAATTTGTAGGGGATCGAAGGGATTTTAGGGAGAAGTTGAGAGGAGAAGGCTATGACGGTCTTTTTGAAGGGATAGACGGGTTGATTTTTGAAAAAAAATGTCCGTATCAATGATCATTGATACGGACATTTTGCCTTTTTTATTCTTAGGAATGAACTGTTTCCTCAAGTGTGTCATTTTGCCGCCCGCGCCTCATATCCTAAAGGAAGCCCAGCCCGCTGACACACTTTAAATGAACAGTCTCCTTAGAAATAAGGATATTCTAATCTGCTAATCCCTTCTCTTCTACTTGTACTACTTCTCTGCTACCGCCATCTTCATGTACAATTACAATCACACTTACTTTGGTGGGCTCATATTCATCTGGCAAAGTCATCTGGTGTACCTTTTCCACTGTAGTTCCGACTGTAAATGTTTCTTCGATACCTTCTCCATTAAATGGTGTCATCATATCTCGTAAAACATGTTTGTGTGAATAATCATCTACGACTCCATTGTCAGGTGTTAGTTGAGGATCTTTAATACCTGATTCAATCACCATTACGGAGTAGCGATAATCTCCTGTCAATGTTTCTGCTGGTTGAATTTTAGTAGTCGCCGTCAATTCTCGAGAAGCCTCATCAAAGTCAATCGTAAGATCCAATACGAGCGGAGATAATTCACTTTTTTCTTGCTGAATAAGTCCAGCCCAACTTGCCTGAGACAATTGCAAATCATCTTGATTTTCGAATAATTTACGATTGATCACTGCAGTTGGATAACCCGTAGGCGCATCCAAAAATCCTTCTAAGGCGGTACCTTCAGGAGTTCTAAAATCTACATTACTATTAAGATAAGGCGCAGAAAAGAAACCAGCATGAATTGAGACAGCAATCATTCGTTCTCCGTGAATGTCTAATAAATTTTCTATCTCAGCACTACCGGCTGGACAGTTGACACAACGTACGCCAGTAAATTCTTCTACTAGAATTTTTTTATCTGTAGGTTCTACAACCACATTGCCACTTCCTTCACAACTTAGACAAGGAATTACAGGTGAATTTTCATCACAACTCCAGAATCC
>CALKJE010000170.1 GCA_937995675.1 uncultured Saprospiraceae bacterium | reverse complement strand
CTTGAATTAATTCATACTCTCGTCCCCAATGCATGATGGCAATAATTGCATCAGGTTTTAGTTTTTTTGCATTTAAAATATCTTCTTTAATTATTTTTTCGTCAATTTTATTTACAAAAGTCGGTGAGTAATTCGGCTTATTATCTGTTCCATAAGTATAATTTAAAACGGCCAATCGAAATCCTTTCTTATAAATTAATAATGGATAATCTACTGCTCGACTAATGGTATCTTTAAAAGTCCCCGTTTGATAAAACCCAGTATCTTCTAATACATCAATAGTATGCATTACGCCTTTTAAGTGCCCATCATTTGAATGATTATTTGCCGTGGTCAACACATCAAATCCTGCCTCATAAAGTGCATCCGCTAAAACATCTGGGCTTCGAAAATTTGGCCATCCTTTATAAGGTGGGTCTCCTGGCATCGTTAATTCTAAATTTCCAAAAGCCAAATCAGCCGATTTAATAAAAGGCTTTACCATTTCAAAAGTAGCGGTAAAATCATACCCATCTGTACCCAACATCTTCGCGGCATCGAGTTGTGGTTGATGCATCATAATATCTCCAACGAAAAGTAATTTTATTTTTTCTTGATCTTGAGCGAAAAGTCCAACGGGAAAACCGATAAGAAAGATGAATAACCAATAATAATGATTCTTTGTAAATATCATCTCTAAGGATTATCCGCAATTAGGTTGGCATCCATCATTTGATTCTGTAATGGAATTCTATTTTCAGCAATCGTTCCATTAAGATATTTTTCGATCATCAAACTCGCAATCGGCGCTGCATAGCTGGCTCCCCAGATTCCATGTTCAACGTAAACAGCAATCGCGATTTTTGGATTTTCACGAGGTGCAAAAGCAAAAAATACGGAGTGATCTTTTCCATGTGGATTTTGGGAAGTACCTGTTTTTCCACAAATCTCAATATTTGGAATCTCCGCTATACTTGCAGTACCTGTTCGTACTACGCGACGCATTCCATCCGCAATCGCAGGATAAAAAGCTTTATTAACTGGTATTGTTTTTTTCTCTCTAAAACGTGATGCAATTCGCGTCGAAGCAGGTCGAAAGCCACGAACCAAGTGCGGAACGTAGTAATATCCTTCATTGGCAATGATCGCCGCCAAGTTGGCCATTTGTAAAGTGGTCATTTGAATTTCACCTTGCCCGATTCCCACAGACATAATGGTAGGAGATTTCCATCCACCTTTGTCTTTCGGATAAAGTCGATCGTAATATTCTGTCGTAGGTACATTTCCATCAGATTCATTGGGCAAATCAATGCCTAAAGGTTCACCCAATCCAAATTGAGAACAATAATCTACAAAGGCATCCATTCCTGGTTCTGGATTATAGAATCCATTTTGGTCTATAATTTTTCTAAACTCTTGAAAGAAATAAGTATTGCAAGAATGTTCCAAGGCGATACCTACATTGTAAGGAGCAGCATGATGATGACAACCACGGGTAGTTCCGTTATAGGTATAACCTCCGCTACAAGCGTGTCCTGTATTTCCTCTCATCGTGCCTTCTTCCATTCCTGCTAATGCAACCAATGTTTTAAAAATAGAACCTGGTGGATATTCAGCCATAATAGAACGATCCAAAAATGGCTTTAGAGAATCTTGCATTAGATAATTAAATGCTTTCCCACGATCGCGATTAATGGTTAGTAGATTTGGATCATACGTTGGAGCACTTATCATCGATAAAACCTCTCCGGTCTTCGGTTCAATGGCAACGATACTTCCGGTCTTATTTTTAAGTAATGATTCACCGTAAGCTTGTAGATCGATATCAAGAGAGCTAATCAAATCTAATCCAGAAACTGCTGCTGAATCTTGAGCACCTCCTTTAAATGGTCCTACACTTCGTCCCAAGTTATCCTTTAGAATAAACTTTGTTCCTTTTCTTCCTCGTAGTTCTTCTTCATAATATGCTTCTAATCCAGTAGATCCAATATAATCTCCTCCTTGGTATTTCCCATCAGAAGCTTCAATTTGTTTAGAATTTACCTCACTAAGGTATCCAAGTACATGAGCAGCATTGCGATGCGGATATCCTCGAACATTTCTTAATTGCAAAGAAAATCCGGGAAATTTATAGAGGACTTCCTGAAGAGACGCACAAGTTTTAGCAGAAATTTTTGACATAAAAACAAAAGGAACCGACTTCGAATAACGAGCACTTCGGAAGTTTGGTTTGATATTTTTTTCGAATGTTTTTCGATCAATATCTAAAATTTCACAAAGGTGCAAGGTATCCATTGCTGGATCAAGTTGCTTATAGGTAACTTTTAGATCATAGATCGCATTATTGATTACCAGTAATTTTCCATTACGATCATAGATAAGACCTCGAGAAGGATAGAGCGTATATTTATTGACGGTAGTAGCTTGTGCTCGCTCCCGATATTCAGGATCAATCACTTGGATATTTAGTGCACTTAAAATCAAAAGAACAGCAGCCAAGATGAACACACCTTGAATGATTCTTCCCCGACCTTTGTACATATCCTTTGTTGCCATCTATTCTTTTGGATTAAATAAGTATTGATAAATAATAATGAATAAGATAGAAAGAATAAAGCTAAATCCAGTTCTAATAAAAATTTCATTAAAATAAACTGGCGTAAATATTTCCAATGAAAAGTATACGGCTATATGGAAAAACATAAAAATGGCCGCATACTTAAAAAAGAAGTTTATTCCATAATTCGATTTAGTTGGACTTGCATTTACTTCATATCCTCCTCTTGGTTCTAATAGATGAAGAATCGTCGATCGAATAAATGCCGAAAAAACACTAGCTCCTGCATGAACTCCTAGAGAATCATAAAATACATCCACGGTCAATCCCAGTAGAAAGCCTAATAAAACAACGAGCACTGTTGGTGTTCGAATAGGCAATAATAAGATAAAGACCGGATAGATAAAGATCGTAAAATAACTAAAGCCATTGGTATCTAAATCGATACTCTTGAAGATGAGTATTTGCGCTAGTACTAAAAGTACAAAGCGAATTCCGTGTTTGATAACTGAACTATTCACCGCTGGCCTCCTCTTCTAATTTTACGATTTCACCTTTCATCAAGTTATTAACCACATAAACATATTGGACGTTACCGAGGTCATTGATTAGTTTGGCGGAGATGGTATGAAAATTACTTCCTGGGTCCTGCCAAAAAGTATCTACAACACCTACTGGAATTCCAGCTGGAAAAAGTGCTGAATGCGTACTAGTTTCGACGGTATCTCTCCGGCGAATTTCTGCGTGCTTAGGAACATCAATAAGGTTAATTTCTGTTGGATTACTAGGTTGCCAAGAAAGAAAACCGTGATATTGGTTACGACGAATTGCCGCTGGAACTTTTATTTCTTGATGCAATAATGCCATTACCACACTATAATTATCGGATACATTGGTCACAATACCAACAATACCTCCTCCTGGGTTGGAATCAATTACTCCCATATGTGGCTCAATACCGTGTTTACGTCCCCGATCAATGGTATACGTATTATTGTGTAAATGAATCGTTCTGTTAACGATACGAGCCGAGATATAAGTATACTGCTGTTGCTTTTCAACATCTTTAGTGGAATCCATCAAAATAGTCTGAACGAACTGAGCATTATTGAGACGAGCTTTTAGTCGAGCATTATCTGCTGCGAGGCTATCGGCAAAATCTGAAAGGTTATAATATTGAGAAATATCACTCCTAAAATTGAGAATGGTACCAGAAATAATATTGGAAGAGTTGAGCCAAATTTCTTTTTGCTGCTGATTATAGTTGACCACCAGATAAAGGCAGACTGCCTCTAAAACGAAGAAGAGGCCAACTCCACCATACTGAACCAGAAACTGAACCAGACTCCGCACAACAAGACATTTTTAGGTTTGATAGTTGATTTGAAAATATTCTTTTTGACTAAACGCTTTTTCGATCAATCAAAAATGAAAATTTATCTGTATTCTTTAACGCAATTCCAGTACCTCTTACCACCGCACGTAACGGATCTTCGGCAATTACTACTGGTAATTTAGTTTTAGCAGATATTCTTTTATCCAAGCCACGTAATAAAGCACCACCACCAGTTAAATAAAGACCTGTTTTATAAATATCAGAAGCCAATTCAGGTGGCGTTGTTTCAAGCGCTTTTAGAATTGCATCCTCAACCTTCGAAACAGATTTATCTAAGGCGTGTGCAACTTCTTGATAGGTGATGGTAATTTGTTTAGGTATACCTGTCATCAAATCCCTTCCATTAACAGCATAGTCTTCTGGTGGATTGTCCAATTCAGGTAAAGCAGATCCAACGTGAATTTTTATTTGTTCAGCGGTACGTTCTCCAATCAGGATATTGTGTTGCCGCTTCATATAATTCATGATATCCGCCGTAAATTCATCTCCAGCGGTACGGATAGATTGATCACAAACGATTCCTGAAAGCGCGATTACCGCAATCTCTGTTGTTCCACCTCCTATATCGATGATCATATTTCCGATCGGTTCTTCTACATCCAAGCCAATTCCTAGAGCGGCAGCCATCGGTTCGTGAATAAGATATGTTTCTTTGGAATCTACGTGATCGGCAGAATCAAATACCGCTCTTTTTTCCACTTCTGTAATTCCAGAAGGAATACAAATTACCATTTTCATGTGAGTGAAAAACTTTCGTTTGTTTCCCATCATATTAATCATCCCCTCTATCATACTCTCTGCAGCCTGAAAATCAGCAATTACTCCGTCTTTGAGTGGACGTATTGTCTTTATATTTTCGTGGGTTTTTTCGTGCATTTGCATCGCCTTCATGCCTACGGCAATGGTTTCCCCGGTACGACGATTAATAGCGACGATGGAGGGTTCGTCGATCACTATTTTTCCATCCTGAATAATAAGCGTATTGGCTGTTCCCAGATCAATAGCAATTTCCTGTGTAAAAAAGCTGAATAGTTTCATTAAAAGTCTTCCCTATTTGTGAGCATTAGTGTTGATAGTCTGTTTGTTATAAGAGGGTAGTTTTACTACCAAATACATATTAAAATAATATATACTATGAAAATGTGGACTCATTTTGTCATCTGCAAAAGAAAACAAATTTTGTCTAAGTTAATAAATTATTCGCAGCTTATAATACAAAAAGCTAAGATAGCGTGGATATAAGGTTACATTCCTACGGTTAACTCCCAAAAATCCTCTTTTTGAAAATATTTTTGTGCCAATGCTCTCAAATTTTCTGGTGTAATCTGTTGAATAGTTTTCACTAAATTTTCGAAATGATTGTCTGGAACCCCTTCCGAAACCGTTTCTTTTACCACATTAATAATGTTGAGAGGACCGTCCAACATGGTCAGTAGACTGCCTAGTAGATAGTTTCGCACCATCAATAATTCTTTTTCACCGACTAGATCATTTTGTAAGACTTCCATTTCATGGTAAATCTCTTTGACGGTTTTTTGGGTCAAATCATTGCTAACTTCAGTTCCAATGTAAAAATATCCGTCAAACATCATTGTATCCATCGAGGAAAAAATATTATAAGTATACCCTTTTTTCTCTCGAATATTTACCATTAATCTTGAACCAAAATAACCTCCCAAAATAGTGTTGAGAACGTACATTCCATGAAAATCTGGATGAGCACGGTTGAATAGTCTTCGCCCGATCCGAACTGCGGTCTGAATAGTATCAGAATGATGAAGATGCTCCTTTCTAACTGCTATTGGAGGGTCGGGAAAAAACACCCGTTCTCTCTTTGGTCCTTGAGGAATATCCCCCAAATAACGATCTACTTTTTTAAGTACTTTATCATCAATTTTACCACTTAAAAAAACCATCGTATTTCCAGCAACCATACTTCTTTGATGGTGTTCTACTAGATCTTTTCGACTAAGTTGATCATAAAGCACTGGAGCACTATTATATCCATAAGGATGCTCTTTACCGAAAATATTTTCAGTGACCGTCCGGTAAGCGATGATATCGTTTTTAGATAAATCAATTTTCAGCCGTTGCTGGCTATTCGCAATGAAAGCATCTATTTCTTCTTGTGGAAAACTAGGTTCACAAATGATCTCTCCCAAGAGTGGAAGTAGTTCATCTAAGTGTTTACTAAGACTATAGAAGGTAATATTTGTGGTGTCTAAATTGACTGGAATATTAATGGTACCACCATAAAAGTCAATTTGCTCTGCAATTTTGGAGGCAGATTTAAGTCTGGTTCCTTCTTTAAGTAATCTAGAAGAAGAACGAGCTACCATTTTTTTATCTTCAAAAGGTCGACCTGAAAAAAAGACAACTTCAATTTTGACAATATCCTGTGTTCCCATACTAATGGTATGAACGGGAATATTGTTTCTTAAATAGGAAACCGCTGCTTTGGGTAATAGCAAATTATCAGCCGCCTTTACTGGCGGTGGTGTTTTTCGGTTAAGCATATTATTATGGATAAAAAGGTAATTTCAAATGACAAAATTACGATAAGGAACGTAAAAATAGTAGCAAGCTGTAAATAACTCAACTGTATCTTCCCTAATAGCCTCATTTTATCCACAACCTGTTGGTATTTAAGGCAAAAAAAGTAAGGAATTAGCTGTATTTTTGTCATTCACAAATAAATCATACAGCGAAAATGAAGTTTAGTGTATCCTCTTCCGACTTACTAAAGCATTTACAGGTTGCCAACGGAGCAATCGGTTCTAATCCAGTATTACCTATTCTGGAGGACTTTTTATTTACTATCGAAAATAAGAAGCTAACCATTTCGGCCACCGATTTGGAAACCTCTATTCGAACAACGATTGAAGTAAATGCAGATAAAGATGGTGTCGTTGCAATTCCTGCTCGTATCTTACTAGATACACTCAAGGAGTTACCTCAGCAACCGATTACTTTTGACGTAAACGAAGATAACTTTGGGATTCAGATTACTTCTCATTATGGTAAATACAAACTCGCCGGAGAAGACGGAGGTGATTACCCTAATATTCCTGAACCGGAAGAAGTAGATACGGTAAAAGTATCTTCAGAAAAGCTATCCAAAGCCATCAACAAAACACTTTTTGCTACTAGTTCTGATGAGCTACGTCCAGCGATGACGGGTGTTTATGTTCAGGTTGATTTTAGCAAAATGATTTTTGTAGCAACCGATGCACACAAATTAGTGAAGTACGATTTTGAAGAAGCAAAAGGCGAGGTTTCTACTAGCTTTATTATTCCTAAAAAAGCACTGACACTATTAAAGAATGCACTTTCCAGTAAGGATGATTCTGTAACTATGTCTTTCAATAAAGCCAATGCTTTTTTCTCTTTTGGAGAAATCAATATGGTTTGTCGATTAATTGATGCTCGCTACCCAGATTATAACGCAGTTATTCCAAAAGAAAACCCACATTTGCTAGTTGCAAATCGAATGGATTTCTTGACATCCCTCAAGCGTATTGCGATCTACGCCAATAAAACGACTAATCAAGTAATTCTAAACATAAATGATGGAAGCCTAACGGTTTCTGCACAGGATTTGGATTTTTCCAATGAGGCGACAGAACAACTCAATTGTACCTACGAAGGCGAACCATTAACGATTGGTTTTAACGCCAAGTTTTTAATTGAGATGTTGAATGTGTTAGAAAGTGAAGAAATAAAAATGGAACTATCAACGCCAACTCGGGCAGGAATTCTTTTACCAAGCGAAGAAGAAGATGGTGAACATATCATGATGTTGGTAATGCCTGTTATGCTAAGCAACTAAAATGAAAAGAGACCACCTCTTATTTTTCTTTTTTTCTTGGTTGATCATTTGCACTTTTACCAATTGTCAAAACGATCCACCATTGCCAAAAGAACCCGCCGCCGTGGTTGAACAATGGCAAGTTTGGATCAATAAAAATAATTTTGAACAGGCCAGACGCCTAAGTACAGAAAATACTAAAGAATGGATCGACTGGGTCAATCAGGTATTGAACGAAGGAAATATTACAGAAGAAACAACTTCTATTTTTCGAAATATTGATTGTAAAGTTGATGGAGACGATGCTACTTGTTTTTGTCAGATTGAAGAAGTGGGCGAAACTTTCGCAGATACTTTCTTTTTGATAAAAGAAAAAAATCAATGGCTGATCAATATTCCTGAAACAGAACTCGAAAGCTCTGGTACACTAGATTCTCTTTTCCAGATCTTACAAGAAGAATAGACTTAGAGCTTGTCCAAATTTTCATGATTGTGCGAATTAATGGAAGTTTAGACAAGCTCTTACTTAAATAAGTCTAATAATAAAACCCTCATTACTATGAAGACAGGATTGTTTTTTGGTTCTTTCAACCCTGTACACATCGGCCATATGATCATTGCCAATTTTATGGCAACCCAGACCGACCTGCGGGAAGTCTGGATGGTCGTATCGCCACAAAATCCTTTCAAGACCAAGAAATCACTCGCCAAAGATCACGATCGCCTTCACCTAGTACACTTAGCTATTGGCGACAATCCTAATATTAGAGCCTCTAATATTGAGTTTAATTTGCCAAAGCCTTCCTATACCATCGATACGCTAACCTATCTAAAAGAAAAGTTTCCAAAAAAAGAATTCGCCTTAATTATGGGAGGAGATAATCTAGGGAATTTTCATAAATGGAAAAACTACGAACAGATTTTAGCAAATCATGAAATTTACGTTTATAAACGACCTCAATACGATCTTGGAGATCTTGCCAATCATCCCAAAATTAACCTTTTGGACGCTCCTTTAATGCAAATATCTGCTAGCTATATTCGTCGATGTATTCAAGAAGGCAACTCTATTCAATATCTGGTTCCTGATGCTGTTTTTCAGTATATCAATGATAACGCAATTTACCCTTCCTAAGTGGTATATATAAGTAGTTATTCTACCATTAGAAAAAATGAAACAAAATCAGGAAATAAAATTAATTCCAGTTTTAGAATTACAGCCTGCTAATTACAGCAAAGTTGAAAGAGAATCTCCTAAAAAAACAACTTTAGAAGTGCCTCAAGAATGGATGAATTATAACCAAAGTTGTTACAACGATTCAGGTTTAAAGAATATAAAACCAATTGAAAAACTAAGTTGGCTTTTCAAAATAGAATCTCTTTCAGATGATGAGCTAAAAATAATTTTGAAAAATTTAATTGATGGTGTCGCTGAAAATTTTGATTCTATAAAGGAAATTCTTAATGACCCAATCGAATATGCACCACTAATTCCAGGTGGATATTTATTCGTCGTCGATAATGAAATAAAATCAGAACCTAGTTGCTGTTGTGGATTAGAAGACATATTAGAATGGAAAGATTCCGAAACAGTTATAACAGGTCATGCTGATGATGATTTTGTTTATATTCTTAAAGAAAATTCGCAAGTAAATATTTCAATCAAAAAGGAAAATTTTATTCTTTCTGAAAAGTCTTATAATGAAATCGTAAATGCAGCGGAGATTGAAATTGAAAAATTCATCGACAAAAGTGGAGAATTAATAAATGAATTACTCAAAATAGAAAATGGAAAATCATTTGCAAAAGCGATGATTTACAAATGGGAATAAAAACGGTGCACAAAATGGCATTTTACTCATAAAGCAGCCAATAATAAAAATCCTTAGTTATTCATTCTACGACAGAATCCTTAAAAAAAGCGGTATTAGGCAATAAGCAAGACTGAAAAAGGTTATTTTTATAGACTATATTATATTTTTCTTTTCAATAAAAACTCCATAGAATGATCAGATGGGTACTATACATTTCGGTCTTTGTTATTTCGTGTTTGTTAAGTTATTCTGTTGATGCTCAAGCACCGTTAAAAATCGGTCAATGGCAGTCGCATTATGCTTACCAGTTTGGCACCTTTGTAGCACAGAGTCCGTCCCACGTTTTCTATGGAAATACTCAGGGAATGCTGAAGATAGATAAAGAATCTAATGAAATAGAACGGCTTTCTACTGTTAATGGACTAAGTGAATCAGGGATGGGCATTATAAAATACGACCCTTTTAATGAGCTGCTTGTTACTACTTACTTTAATGGAAATATTGATTTTATTGATGAGGATGGTGGACTCGATAACCTTCCTTTTATTGCTACGAGTATTTTCTTAGGAGATAAAACAATTAATGATATTCTGATTGAGACGGATACTACTGCGTATTTATCTATGGGTTTTGGATTGAAAATATTAAATATTCGAGATCAAGAATTTGGAGATGAAACCAGAGCTGGCTTACCCTTTAGTCAAGTGGCTGTTTGGAATGATCACCTTTATGCCGCTACCGAAGAGGGCATCTATCAAATCATTCTAGATGGTTCAAAGAATATTCAAGATTTTAATGCTTGGACACATTTAGCTGGAATCAATGGTTTTCCAGAAGACTATGCAACACATGTGATTGCTAGATACAAAGGTGATCTATACTTTGACATCGACAATGCCCTTTACAAGTATGACGGAAATAGCCTGAGATCGCTTTGGCGAGATGATAGTTTTTCTGCTACCTATATGACCACAGAGGGCCCACACCTTTTAGTTGGGATGTCTTGCAATAATCCAATTTCTGGAAACAGTTGCAATGGAAAAGCTTTATTCTTTAATGAAGAAACACTCGTAAAAAACATTAATTCTAATACCGGTTGTATTAACCGGCCTACCTATGGAGTAGAAGATGCTCAAGGACGCGTATTCTTTGCCGATAAATGGGATAGATATCGATTCACTGAACTTGGAGATGATAGTTGTAATCCTTTTACGGTCAATTCACCGTTTAATTTGCTTGCAGGTCAACTCGTACTAGACGATGATGAACTCTGGGTCGCACCAGAAGTAATACTTCCAACCCTGGCTTTTAATGATCGAGGTTTTTATAGCTATATAGAAGGCTCATGGAAAAACTATAACGTATCCAATTATCCAGATCTTGCTGGCATAAAAGCTATTTACCGAATTGCTGTCAGTCCAGATAAAAAAGAAGTTTTTTTTGGAACACGTTGGACCAATGGTCTCCTAAAACTAAACCGTGAAACAGATGAAATCACTGTCTTTAGTAATGAGGAAGCAAAATTAAAACCTTCCGCCGATGCAGCACGATCTCGAGTTACAGCATTGGCTTATGATGAACAAAATATTTTATGGATTGGTAATCATACTGAAGCTTCAAAAGGTTTAATTGCGCTTAAACCCGATGGAGAGTTTACAGATAATTTTATCAGTTTACCTTCTCGTAGTATCCGACAAATTTTAGTGGATAATGAAGGATATCTTTGGATTGCATCTGATAACCTTGGTGTATTTGTTTACGACTATAAGGGTACTGTTGATGATCCTTCTGACGACGAAATCCGCCATATCAATACCAATAATAGTGTCTTACCGAGTAATGATATAATCTGTTTAGAACAAGATTTGGATGGCGGAGTTTGGGTGGGAACCAGAAACGGAGCGGTTGTTTTTGAATGCCAAGGAGACCCACTCAATTCTAATTGTAGAGGTAGTCATCCTCGAGTTATTGTAAATGATATTCCTGCCTTATTATTGGATGAAACAATAGTCAATACGATTGCAGTAGATGCTGCAAATCGTAAATGGTTTGGTACTAGAAGTGGTATTTTCGTTCAATCTCCTGACGGATCGGAACGACTGGCTACTTTTGACAAAGATAATTCTCCCATTTTTGATAATATCATCAATGATATTGCTATCAACCAAGAAACGGGGCTGGTTTTTATTGCTACCGGAAAAGGTATTATTTCTCTAAGAACGGATGCATCAGGTATCGATCAAAATCATAGTAGCAATATTACTGCGTTCCCAAATCCTGTTCGTCCTGATTATGACGGACCTATTGCGATAAAAGGATTTGCTAGAGATTCTGATATAAAAATTACGGATATCACTGGACGGTTAATTTATGAGACAACAGCGCTTGGTGGACAAGCCATTTGGGATGGACGGGATTATAATGGTAGAAAAGCAAACTCAGGTGTTTATCTAGTTTATGCTACTCGTACCAGCAATCGAGATACACCTACCGCTATTGTAACTAAGATTTTATTGATGAATTAAGTAATTGATCAATTCAATTTTTAAGGCTTAACAATAATTTCTTTTGCTGTGGTTCCTTTTGTATAAACACTTTCTCGGATGATCTTTTCGTAGTAAGCTTCGTATTGAGGGAGAATAGCTGCTAGTTCAAACTGACGAGCTTGCTTTAATGCGTTGACTCTGAATTCTTGTAATAGTTTTTCGTCTTCCAATAATTTAATCGCATTCTTAGCCATATCATCGACATCTCCTATTTCGCTGATAAAGCCAGTTTCATTATGAATATTTACTTCAGGAATACCTCCTGCATTTGAAGAGATTACTGGAACTTCACAGGACATCGCTTCTAACGCTGCTAAACCAAAACTTTCACTTGACGAAGGCATAATAAATAAATCAGAAACTGCTAATAACTCCTCAACAGCATCTTGCTTTCCTAAAAATCGAATACCATCACATAATTTTTCTTCACGACATAAAACTTCCATTGATCGACGTTCAGGACCATCGCCAACTAATAACAGCTTTGTTGGCATTCGCTTAGCCACTCTTTTATAAACTTGTAAGACATCCTCTACTCTTTTTACTTTTCGGAAGTTAGAAATATGTATTAGAATTTTTTCTCCATCCGGAGCAATCGCTTTTTTGAAATGATCTTTATCTTTTTTAGTAAATCGGTCAAAATCAATAAAATTATAAATTACCTCTATCTCTCTTTCTACCTCAAAGCTATCGTAGGTCTGCTGACGCAAACTCTTAGAAACGGCAGTAACTCCGTCTGATTTGTTAATTGAAAAAGCAACAACAGGAGCAAAAGCTGGATTTTGTCCTACGAGGGTAATATCCGTTCCATGCAGCGTGGTAATCGTAGGGACATAGCGTCCTTGAGACAAAAGAATTTTCTTAGCCATGTAAGCGACTGCAGCATGAGGAATCGCGTAATGAACATGTAATAAGTCTAGGTTCTCATATTGGACTACGTCTACCATCTTACTAGCCAAGGCAGTATCATAGGGAGGATATTCAAATAATGGATAATCAGCAGCATTAACTTCGTGATAGAAAACGTTTTCCTGAAAGGCGTTTAGTCGCGCTGGTTGTCGATAAGTAATAAAATGAATCTGGTGCCCTTTAGCAGCCAAACCTTTACCAAGTTCCGTAGCTACAACACCACTACCTCCATAGGTTGGATAACATACAATTCCTATTTTCATATTTTGTCTATTTTCTGAAACCTTTCCATCCTTTCTAATAGATTTTTAGGGCAAAAGGTTTAGTTTAAGGAGTAGTAAAATTGAAAGTGGCTACCGTTTTTAAAACGATAGCCACTTCTATTAGTTATTATTTTGAATCAGGTGGCAGATTACTGCTTTACTAGCTTACGTGTATATCCTTTTCCATCAACCCAGATTTGTACCAAATAAACACCTTGGCTCCAATTCTGTGTATTGATTTGCTGATTTAGAGCTCGAGTTTGAGAAGCTTTCTGTTCATAAACCGTTTGGCCTAGCATACTAGAAATACGCACAGCAACATCTACATTACGAGCAAAGGCTACTTGTAAATTGGTCATTCCATTAGTAGGGTTAGGGAATAAAGTATAGTCTAGCAATTCTTCTATTTCTTCTGTTCCTACAGAGTATAGGTTAATTGGCAATACCTGCTCACAACCATTTGCATCCGTTACGGTAACTGAAAATTCACCACTATCAAGATTTGTTAAAATATTACTGGTTTCACCATTATTCCACAAGTAGGTAAATGGAGCAGCTCCAGCTTGTGGAAAGACGGCCAATCCACCATCACCAGTACCACCTGAAGCAGGTTCGTCAATTTCAACCTCAAGATCGAAATCCTCTGGACAACCAATGATATTAATATTATCCAAATCCATCCAATAATCACCAGATTCGTATACTGCTCGGAAACGTATACGGATGTATTCTCCTGCAAAAGCAGTTAAATCAACGGTTTGATTAGCATATACAGCAGATGTTGTATGGTTGGTTTCGTCTATTACAAATATTGCATTATAATTATCTCCACAATCATTTGAAATCTCCACAATAAGAGAGTCACCATCCAATACGGTCCCAACTTCACCCAAAGACCAATCTGTATAACGATAATCAAAAGTAAGGCTATCACCCGAGTTGATTGGACCAATATTAGTTGTCGTCGTAATAAAAGAGGCTCCATTGGTAAAAAGATTACGGTAAATCCCTGGAGAACCGTTATTATGTCCTTCTCCAACTGTTCCATTGAATTCCCAGCCCTCAGGAAGGTTACCATCATTAAAATCAGCTACTAATGGTAACTGAGTAGGAGTAGAAGTAACAAATACAAAATTGGTGGTATCATTGGCCAGATTTTGATCTATTCCAGTATCTACCCAAGTTCGAACCATAAATTCAGTGGCAAAAATATTAGAATTAAAAGTGGTATTGAAGGTATAAGTAAAATCTTCACCAGGAGCAATCGTAACTCCTGTTAGACTTTCTGTCACTACTGGCTCATTACCTACTTGGTAAGAAACCATGATGTTTGTTTGGTTATCCAAGCCTATATTGTTGATAGTAATCATCACACTATCCATAGGAGTACCACATAATGGATCTCCGATGTTACTACCAGTTGAAGCTTGTAAATCATTAGCCAGCGGTATAGATATTTGAATGTCGTCAATTCCAAAACCTTCTCTAATTACAGAACCATCACTAGAGAAAGCAAATCGGAATCGACAGTTTCCTTCACCTGCAAATCCATCAAGCGGATGTTCCGCATATCCCCAACCATCTGACTCTCCAGCCCAAGCATTACCTAAACCTGTAAAGGTATCATCTACGCTGTACCAGTTTATCCCAGTACCCATCGCACCGATTTTTTCCCAAGTTACTCCGCCATCTTTCGATCCTTCTAACCAAGCAGCATCGTAGTTGGTTTCTGTATTATAAATAATATTTAAGGAGATTTTTGGCGTTTCTGTGATATCGGTAAAATCAAAACAAACCGATTGAAAATAAGAAAACTCATTTGTATTATAGTCACCATCTAAGTTGGTCACCCAAGCATTCACACCACTATTGGCGGCATTGATTATAGTCCCTGCAGGAGCACCAAACTCCCAAGAATTATTTTGACTACTATCAACCACACTCCATCCTTCCGTATTATCTGTAAAGTTAGCTACATAAGGAAGTTCTGCTACTGTAGGAATACTAAAGAAACTATAATAAGCCGTATCGTTAGAAGATCTCGAGTCTCCTTCTAGACCGGTCCATACTGCAATTTCATATAGTCCAGGTTCGCTAAAATCGTATTCTGTATCAAAAGTAACGGATACCGTATCATCGCTACCAACTACCCCTGTAAAAAATCCATCTTCAAAAATCGGTAATTCAACTACTTCACCGTTTACACTATAATTGTAATTGAAAAGTGATTGTAGATTAGAACCAAATCCTGATAAGTTAAAAGTAATGGACTCCATTTCTAAATTACAATCGCTAACAGGAGAAGTAATCCCTGTAACTCCTACATCATTTAGGAATAGGGTTCTAAAAGTAATTGGACCAGCAGTGGCACTGGTATCTCCATTTAAACAAATCGTAGTGATAAATATTTGATAAGTAGTATCTTCCAGCAGTCCATCGATCATGACACTATTTGAATTAGTGGTAGTAAAATTTACGAGGTCCATAAAAGGAAGTTCTTCCAAACCATAGTAAATAATATGTTCTGCGGTTGAATCCGCTCCTGTGAAACTCATTTCTACTCCATCACCAAGAATTTCGTCAAAAATAACATTGCTTGGAGTACCACAATTAGAACAGTTTCCCACTGTTTGAAATGCCTCACCTACAAACGGGTTAGGACCATCAGCAAAGAGTACCTCTCCATTATTGTCCAATAGTTCGTAGGTAACTTCGTTTTGAAATGCTCCAGCTGCGTATGTTAATTCGATCATATCGCCAGTCTCAATCGTAAGATTTGTGGAAAACTCCGTACCATCATCAATTGTATAAACGGTAGCTGTACCATTAATAGTTACGGTCAATTCTGAACCGTTCCAACCATCTCCAAAAGAATCAAATAGATTGAGTGTATAGGTGCATTGCGCAGATAGAGACGTCGCAAAGACTCCTAGGAGTAAGAATACGCCGAAAAAATGGGTTATTTTTTGGTAGAATAAGCTCATAAAATTTAATTTTTAAAGGATAATAGGTGCAATTTTTGAATTCAAGGATTAAAAATAGAGAAAAACCTCAGCATCTCTCAATTTTATAGCTAAATATGTCATTAAATGACGGCCATTAGTTTTAAACTATTCGTCGAAAATACTGTTCGCTATCTGTTGATCGAAGTTTTATCATTAAACTTATACCTCGTTTTGGCAATTTATTCAATAAAAGATCTAGAAAATCTCTGCGGGATTAAGGCTCACACCATTCGGATTTGGGAGACTCGCTACGGTATTATCAAGCCTCAAAGAACGAAAACCAACATTCGATATTACCAAGATAAAGACCTCAAACATTTGCTTAATATTGCCTTTCTTAATAAGAATGGCATCAAAATTTCCAAAATCGCTAAAATGAGCGAAGAGGAAATCGCCAACAGAGTGGCTGATATGTCTTCTGTCAAGCTAGAGGACAATACACAAATGGATGCTTTGACTTTATCCATGATAGAAATGGATGAATATAAGTTTGACCGCATTATTTCAACGAATATTCAACAAATTGGTTTCGAACGTACTATGCTTGAGATTATTTATCCTTTTTTGGATAAATTAAGCTTACTATGGCTAACCGGTTCTATTTATCCAGTACAGGAGAACTTTATCAGCTGTCTGATCCGACAAAAGATTATCGCTGCCATCGATATGATACCTCCTACACCCTCTAAATCGAAAAACGCCAAAAAATTCGTTATTTATTTGCCAGAGGGAGAAAATCAAGAATTGAGTCTTTTGCTGATTCACTATCTGATCAAATCGAGAAAGAATGAGGTAATTTACTTAGGTCCTAAAATTTCTCTACAGGACCTGAAAGATGCTTGTAAGGTTTATCAACCGGATTTTATCTTTACCATGATCTCTGAGACTTATACAAAAACACCTGTTCAGACTTATATTAAAACGCTTTCCGAAACTTTCCCAAATTCCCAGATTCTTCTTTCTGGTTACCAAGTAGTTGTTCAACAAGTTAAATCTTCTGATAATATAACCATCATGGCTAGTATTAATGATATGATTTATTTTCTCAATGCTATGAACAATACACCACCTTCAAAGCTTATAGAATAGTTTTATCTGAAATTCACTTTATTTGAGTTATTTTGTATTCTTGAAGTTGCTTACCACTCCATTTGGAGTTGTTTCACTATTTTTTTAATCAAAACATTTCTAAAACATGAAATTATTATTCAGATTTTCTTGCCTGCTGCTCATCTTAGGCCTTAGTTTTACTGCTTGTAAAAAAGCACCTAAAGGAGTAGATTCTAAAACAACTACTGCAACAAACGCAGCTGCCACCGCTAATGCAAATGACAAAATGTTTAACATCACTGGCGGACAATTACAATGGACTGGAACCAAAGTTGGTGGACAACATTCTGGAATCGTAAAAGTTAAAGGTGGTGATATCGCGGCTAGTAATGGCCAAATTTCTGCCGGAACAGTTATGGTAGATATGAGTAGCATCACTGTTACAGACCTTAAAGCTGGTGACGGAAAAGAAGATCTTGAGGGACATCTTAAAAATGAAGATTTCTTCAATACTGCTGCACATCCAACCGCTACTTTCAAAGTTACTAGCGCAAGTGGTAGCGGAACTTCTATGAGTATTGTTGGTGATTTAACCATCAAAGGCATTACTAAAAGCATCACCATTCCTGCCAATGTAGCAATGGCTGGTGATAAGATTTCTGTAGTAACACCTTCGTTCAAAATCAATCGTACGGATTGGGATGTAAAATATGGCTCTGGATTAATTGGCACTGCTGCTGATAAGATTATCCACGACGAGATTGCTTTAGTTTTAAGCTTATCAGGTCAGGCAAAATAAGCCGACTGAAAAATAAAAACGCCCTCAAGAAGCGCCTCTGGTTTTCCAGAGGCGCTTTTTTTTGTCTTTGAGAAAATCTTTCTTATATTTATTTTTTATAACATTAATTTTTTATCTATAGCCAAATCTAATAACCATGAGTACAATGCGTCTTTTTGATTTTATTTACCATCAACAAAAAAATAACCCACTCAAAAAATCTATTGGATCTCGACTCAATGGAGAATGGAAATTTTATAGCACAGACGAGATCATCGAACGCGCAAATAAATTCAGTTGTGGATTATTAAAACTTGGCGTTAAAAAGAACGATAAGATTGCCCTGATCACTTATAAAAATCGTGCTGAATGGAGTATCGCAGATATTGGTATTCAACAAATTGGAGCGATTACTGTTCCGGTTTATCCTACCATCAGTCCACGTGAATACGAATACATCTTTAATGATGCAGAAATCAAATATTGCTTTCTTGGAACAGATGATCTTTGCGAAAAAGTTGGAATTGCTCGAAAAAATGTACCATCCTTAATTGATATCTATACTTTTGATAGACAAGAAGGAATGAAATTTTGGGAAGATATTTTTACAGATGAAGGACTTCCTGAAGTTAAGAAGATCATGGACAGTATTGATCCTAAAGAGTTAGCAACCATTATTTATACTTCTGGTACAACGGGAAATCCTAAAGGAGTAATGCTTTCTCACAAAAACATCTCTTCCAATGTAGTAGATGTAGATGATCTTATGCCAATCGATCCAGGTGATACGGTTCTTAGTTTTTTACCGCTTTGTCATGTTTTTGAACGCTCCGCCTCTTATGCCTATCAATATCGAGGAGCATCAATCACTTTTACAGGAACAGATAACCTAGGTGGACCAACAGGAGATTTACAGACTTTAAAACCACACTTTTTCACCACCGTTCCTAGACTTCTAGAAAAAGTTTATGAAAAAATATATAACAAAGGCCTCGAGCTAACGGGTACAAAAAAGAAGCTTTTCTTTTGGGCACTTTCCTTAACAGACGACTATTCGTATGATAAAAAATACTCCGGTATATCTGGTGTCAAAAGAAATCTTGCAGATAAATTAATCTTCTCAAAATGGCGACAAGCACTTGGTGGTAACGTCAAAGGAATACTTACTGGAGCTGCTCCTTGTCCAGTAAGTATGGCTCGTATTTTCTCTGCTGCTGGAATTCCAGTACGAGAAGGATATGGTCTGACCGAAACTTCCCCAGGCTTAACCATTAATAGATACGACTCAGGGAATGCAATGCTAGGATCCGTAGGACCTACACTCAGTCAAGTAGAAATCTATATTGATCCCAGTGAGGGAGATTATAAAGAAAATGAAGGAGAAATTCTTGCCGCTGGTCCTAATATCATGATGGGATATTATAAACAGGAAGAAAAAACAGCTGAGGTATTTAAAGAGATTGATGGCAAACGTTGGTTCCGTACTGGAGACATCGGCAAGTTTGTAGGATCTGGTAATAATAAATTTTTAAAAATAACAGATCGTAAAAAAGAGTTACTAAAAACCTCTGGTGGTAAATATGTCGCTCCAGCACCTATTGAAAGTGCACTTAAAGAAGATTTTTTAGTTGAACAAGTAATGGTGGTCGGCGATAATAAAAAATTCGTTTCTGCGGTAATTGTTCCTGCTAAGGAAGCATTACAAAACTGGTGTAAGGAAAATCACATCGACTGTCAGTCTGTTGACGAGATGATAGCACACGATAAAGTACAAGACTGTTATCAAGAAATTATCAATAAGTACAATCCTCGATTTAGCCATATTGAGCAAATCAAAAAGTTTAAATTGCTTGACGCAGAATGGGAAGCTACTAAAAAAGATGGCTCAGATGCAGAATTAACTCCAACCATGAAGTTGAAAAGAAGAGTAATTACTGAAAAATTCCAAAAAGATATTGATGATATGTATAGTTAGAAACGCTGAATTAGGATTGGCGATTAAATAAATTAAGATTAGGCGAACTCTTTTTTTGCCAATCAAGAAGAAAAATGGTTATTATGCTTGGCATAATAACCATTTTTCTAACGAAGAGTGATATAAAAAGAGTAAGCATAGCGTCGTATTGTATTTATTAAACATTCCTTAGTGGATTTAGTCTTTGTTTTTAATTAATTTTGGATACCCCCATTATGCTTAAGTCTTGTTAAAACTAATCAGCAGGGTTTTAGAACAAAAACAAAAACATGAATACCCTTCGTGGACTTTGGTCCGCTATTATAGTCATTTCATTAGCTCTATTTCTCCTATATTCTTGTGTGCCAGAATATGAGGAACCGATTATTCCACCTAGTCAATTCACTAAATATCAACGCGAAACACTCGGTGATAAAGTAAAGATTGCCATTGCTTTTAAGGATGAACGTTTTCCTATCTTACCCAATATTCCTCCTTACGACACAACGATTTATAATTTTGTGCAAACACTATACGATCAAGTAACCAATGAAATGCGCCGCGATCGTCGATCTCCTCAAAGCAATAAATGGGATATTGACCGTCCTTGGAAGGTAACCATTATAAATAGACCAGAAAAAAATATCTTCGTTATTCCGGGAGGTGGTATTTATCTTACTACTGGATTACTCAGAAGTCTTGAAACAGAACATGAGCTCTATTATCTACTCGCATTCGAAGCCAGTTTGATGAATGATAAGTTTCTATTCTATCAAATCATCAACCAAATCAATACCAATGCACTTACCAAAATTGTTAATGGCTCTGCCCGCCGAGATGATCCTAGTGCAGATGACCTTGTCGAAATTATTGATAATCTTGAATTTAGTTCTGAACAAGTAAAAACGCTTGATCAAAACACCCTTGAGGTTATTTGTAGTTCATCCATTATGGATCCATTAGGCATTAGTAGAATTGCACAGCAAACAGGTAGTGATTGGCTCTGGCTTGATTACCGAACGAATTACAGTGGACGAGAAGATAATATTCAACGACTACTAGAAGATAGAGAAGAAGATTGTGGTAGCTTCACAACCAATGGAAATTACTACCGATATGTATTGAGTAAATTATGAATCTGCTGCAAGTAATCGAAATGACTTTCTGTGGTGATCAGTAGCTCCCAATAAGGCAATTGCTTTGCGATGTGCCTTAGTCGGATAACCTTTATTAGAATGCCAATCATAACCGGGATTTTCATCAGCAATCTTTTTCATATACTGATCTCGATACGTTTTTGCCAATACTGAAGCTGCTGCAATTGAAAGATATTTACTATCTCCTTTTACAATACAATGATGGGCAATATCTGGATATTTATTAAACCGATTGCCATCAATTAAGAGTGAGGTTGGTCTAGTTTTTAATTGATCAATTGCTCGATGCATCGCTAAGAAGGAAGCATTCAAAATATTTATTTCATCAATCTCAATTGGTCCTACCGTACCTACCGCCCAAGCAATCGCTTCTTCTTCAATAATCGGTTGTAAAATATCGCGATTTTTTTCACTCATCAATTTTGAATCATTCAATAATGGATGAGCAAAATCTTTAGGTAAAATAACCGCCGCTGCAAATACGGGCCCAGCCAAACAGCCACGTCCAGCTTCATCACATCCAGCTTCTATATCCGCAAGGTTTAAATAAGGTGCAAGCATAGTGTCTCTAAAATTTAAAAAGCCAGCTTGTAATATTTCATTACAAGCTGGCCGTGTAGAACGATCGTTAGACGTTCTATTAAGTTTATAATATATTTAGCTATTCACAATATCATCTCCCAAATCAGAAGCTGCATCCTTCGCACTATCTACCGCATCACTTGCTGCATCTTTTACATTGTCCATTGCTCCGCTAGCCATATCTTTTGCACCATCTACTGCGTCACCCGCTGCATCTTTAACAGAATTCATGGCATCTCCCGCTTTGTCCATCGCTCCACCTGCTAAATCTTTTGCACCTTCTACTGCGTCACCTGCTTTATCTTTCACTGCATTCACCGCATCTCCCGCTTTGTCCATCGCTCCGCCGGCTAAATCTTTTGCACCTTCTGCTAAGTCACCTGCTTTATCCATCACATCACCAGCCAAATTCTTTACACCACCTAGAGCATCTCCTGCCTTATCCATCACACCACCAAGTCCATCACCAGCAAGATCCTTTGCACCTTCTGCTAAATCACCTGCTTTATCTAAAACTGAGCCTCCTGCATCTTTTACCATATCCATTGCATCGCCTAAGCTATCACCTGCCAAGTCTTTTGCCCCTGCTGCTACGTCGCCTGCAGTATCTTTAACTGAACCAAATAGGCTCTTTAGAAAATCAAAAAATCCCATAGTTTCTTCTTTTTTTATTTAATTAAGTTAGTTAACAGTGCTAAATATAGGAAGATATTACGAATTATTATAGACATAAAAGGCTGATTTTTTAAAATAGACTCCTGTATATTGTTGATTATGGTGTTTTTCCTACCATAAGAAGGGTAAAAATTAATAAGGTTGTGTTAAAAATTACGAAATCTGATTACATGCTAGTATTTTTGCGGTCTAATAATCAGGAGCTTTACCACCTGATTTTCTCATTACTGAAGTCGTTGCTTCAGTTTAAAAATAAAAAAATGAAAGGAATACTTAAAATTGGAATGTTAATGCTATCGTTGGTCTTTCTTAGTACCACCGAAGGATTGGCGCAGAAATTTGGACATTTGAATAGCGGTTTATTATTGAGTATGATGCCAGAATCTAAGGCAGCAGAATCAGAACTTCAAGCTTATCGTCAACAACAGGAAAAAATGTTACAAGATAGGGTCACCGCTTTCCAAGCAAAAATAGCAGATCTGCAAAAGCGTTTTCCAACTTTAGCACCAGCTGTAGCTAAGGCAGAACAAGAAAAATTAGCCGCTGAAGAGCAGGAATTATATGCTGCAAGAGCTAAAGGTGAAGAAGATGTTGTAAAGAAAAGAGAAGCATTACTAAAGCCTATTTATGAAAAGGCAGATGTCGCAGTACAAGCAGTAGGAAAAGAAAATGGGTTTACCATGATTTTCGACTCTGGTGCTTTTAATGTGGTACTTTTTGCCGAAGATGCTACAGACATTTTACCATTGGTAAAAGCAAAAATGGGCTTATAGAAATTCTAAATTAAAGTCTATTCAATAAAAAAGCTGCCTTGGTTTACGAAATCAGGGCAGCTTTTTTCTTAAGATTTAATTTTTATGCTTTTTATTCTGCTTTGCGACTATCTTCAATCTTTTTCTTATCAGCTTCTTTCATCCCCTCTTTTATTTCTGATTCGATAGATGCTTTGGCATTATTAAACTCTTTGATTCCTTTTCCCATACCACGCATTAGCTCTGGAATTTTTTTACCACCAAAGAGTAGTAGTACTACGAATAAGATAATAATCAATTCGGGACCACCAGGAAGTGCAAATAGTAATGTATTCATAATCACTTGTTTTTAGAGATGTAAATGATCTAAAAGGTACCCATTAATTTTCTACAGTACCAGAACAAATATAACAAATTTCATCGCCACTTTATTATTTCTAATGAGCTTTCCACTGTTTAAAATGATGATTTTTACCGAATACCGACTTTTCCAGCTTCCTCTTTGGATGAAATTCCTATTTCAATTATTTCAATTTCCACTCGCCGATTCTTTTTACGTCCCTTCTCCGTTTGGTTGCTAGCCACGGGCAAATCACTTCCATATCCCACCGTCTCCATTCTATTTGCACCAATACCTCCAACTTTAGTCAATGAGCGCATAACTTCCTTGGCTCGATTTCGCGACAGCAGATATAATTGGTTGACATCACCTCGATTATCGGTATGTCCCGCAATCCGAATTTTTATATGCGGATGACGTTGTAAATAATCAGCAACTCGTTCTATTTCAAAGTATGATCTAGACAATATCTCTGCAGAAGATCTCCGAAACATAATAGGATTCATCTCGATTTTTTTACCTACACTAGCTGGCGTTTTAATCATAGGATGCGTCTTTGCCAAGGACTCTATACTTTTCTTTTTTGGATTACTCTTTACCTTTCGAGATTTTAGCATCTCTATCTTTTTAGTTTTAGAAATCATCTTAGTTTCAAAAACCCTTATTGGTTTAGGTTCACTAATTTGAATCATAAAAATATCACTACTCCCATCTCTGGTAGAACTAAAATAAAGATGTCCTGTAGCTGCATTAAAATAAGGATGACTGTCATGTGCATCCGAATTTACGGGTGCTTTAAATCTTCGAGGTGCTGACCAATTTTTCCAGCTTTTACCGATTCGTTCCTGAACATAAATATCACTCCCCCCAGTCGTTGTATAACCACGATTAGAAGCAAAATAAAGCGAAAGACCGTCACTACTTAAATGTGGTGTAGTTTCTCTCCATGGAGAATTCACACCGCTCCCCATATTTTCAGGGCGACTCCAAGTTCCATTTTTCTGTTTAAAGCTTATATATAAATCACTCTGTCCCATCCCATCTTCTCGCTCCATCGAAAGAATGATTACCTTTCCGTCACTATTCATCGTCAGATTAACATCTTCTCCAGAGTTATGATAATTATTAATCGGAAGTGGTGCTGGATAACTCCAAGAACCATCTGCTCTCTGAGTTACGGTAGAAAATCCTTTGGCCATTCCCCCTCCTTTGACAAATTGATTAATCACCACCAAAGTATTATTATTAGTTCCAAAAGAACTGACACTATTTGGCAACGCATTATTCAGAGGATATGCCGGATGATTATTCATTATAAAATGGTTCCCATTCCAACGAGCCTCCCAAATATCTTGATTAAAATTAGATTGGTAAATAGGTCCAGTAGAACGATCTCCTAACAATTGATAAATTGCTCGTATCCTTTGCTCGTATTCGTTTTTTGGTAAAACAACAGAAAGGTCTCGATCAAATTCAATCAGTGTTTGGTCAAAATCAGGATAACCAGTTCGCGTGTAAAACAACCGATCACCTTCACTACTGATACAAGGTGCAATTTCATCGAAGGCATCCGTATTAATAGACCCATCTAGTTTTTCTAGTATAAAATCTTGCCCAGATAGAGCAGACACGTATGCCAATAGACATAAGAAGAGTAGATTCCTCATTTTTGTGGTCTTGGTTAAAAAAATCAATTTAAACCGGGGGACCGAGCAAAGGGAATCTCAGGAAAGGATTAAAATTTTGTTGTAAATATTCGTTAAAAACAAATATAAATACTATACCATCGAATAGCAAGAATGCTTCACTAATTTATAATCCCAATCAAATTACATCTTTATAAAATATAGTCATTACTTTTGCCTTGTATATGTTATCGCATAAGGGCTAGATTTTTGTATTATTTACTCTTAAATTTGTTCCAATAAATTCCAGATGATAAATATTATCATAAAGTGTCTACTGATTCTGATTGAATCATTATTTTAATCTAAAAGATAATTTCATGAGCATTAAATCTTTTCTATACCTATCCTGCTTTTTTATAATCGTAGGTAATTTCTCTGCTTGTAAATCTGATAGTACTGGATCTTCTAGTACTACCACAACTAGTTCTAGTTCTACAACTAGTAGCGAAAATAACGGTGGAGGCTTTGAATTACTCAGTTCAAAGCGTAGCGGAATTACTTTCGCTAATAACCTAACCGAAGACCTAGAGCAAAATTATCTCAATTTTGAATATATCTATAACGGTGGCGGTGTCGCAGTTGGAGATATTAATAATGATGGTCTACCAGATATTTATTTTTCTGGAAACGAAGTACCTAATAAATTATACCTAAATAAAGGCGGGTTAAAATTTGAAGACATTACCGATGCTGCTGGCGTAGCTGCAGACGATGGCTGGTACACTGGAGTAAGTATGGTCGATATCAATAATGACGGTTGGTTAGATATTTATGTTTGTAAATCTGATTGGCATAAGAAAGGAGAATACAATCGACAAAATCTACTGTATATCAATAAGAAAGATGGCACCTTTGAAGAAAAAGCTAAAGCATATGGATTAGCAGAAAATGGCTATTCTATTCAAGCTTCGTTTTTTGATTATGACAAGGACGGTGACCTCGATGTTTATATCACCAATCATCCAATGGAGTTTGGAAGTCCTATCAAAGATAGAGATCGAAAAGTAGCCAATCCACCAGATGCTACTCGTGATAAATTATATGAAAATACTGGTAAAAATAATTTCCGAGAAGTAGGAAAAAGAGCAGGTATCGTCAACTATGCGCACGGCCTTGGGGTCGTTACAGCTGATGTCAATAAAGACGGTTGGGTAGACATCTATGTAACGAATGATTACGAGGAACCTGACTTTCTATATATCAATCAAAAAGATGGTACTTTCAAAGAAAAAGTACAAGAGATGACCAATCACATTTCATTATTCGCCATGGGAGTAGATATCGCAGACATCAACAACGACGGTTGGTCAGACATCATGACTACAGAAATGTTGCCTGAAAACTATAAACGTTCTAAGACCAATATGGCAAGCATGAATCCAGAAAAACTTACCCGAATGGTAGAAGGAGGTATGCATCACCAGTATATGCACAACTCGCTACAACTTAATCGTGGAAATGGAAGATTTAGTGAAAT
>CALKJE010000169.1 GCA_937995675.1 uncultured Saprospiraceae bacterium | reverse complement strand
TTTCTACGCAATCGCTGATAACGATCTGATTCTCGAACACTTTTTTGAAGGGAACGTGCACGAATGGCTAAATCTAGCTCCATCTCTTCAGGTTCCATCTCTTCATCAGGATCTTCATAAGTCCAAGGGTCTTTTCCTTTCCAGTGTCGTTTAAATGTTCTTTGTAATTTTTCCATGTGTTTGTACATGGCTGCTTCCGCATGTGCTTGGATTTTTGGATCAATGGTCGTGTAAACCTTAAGGCCATCTCGGTAAATATCGTATGGTTCTCCGCTGGTTTTCAAATTTTCTGGACGATTAAGAATTCTGTTTAACTCTTTTCGAAGTTCCATTCTGAAATAAGGCGCTGGACCATCTGCATGTGTCTTCCGACGAAAATTCGTCATATCGAGTGGTAATACTCGCAAGGCATCATAATCTCCTTGAGTAAGATGTCCAGCTTTTTGCATTTGCTTTAATACAACTTCTCTACGTTTGGTCGTAATTTCTGGACGTCGTATTGGATTGTAAAGTGAAGGATTTTTTAACATACCGACTAAGGTCGCTGCTTCTTCTATTTTTAAAGAATCTTGACTGGTGCCAAAATAAATTTCAGAAGCGGCTTTGATTCCGTAAGCACCATTGGTAAAACTAAATTTGTTGAGATACATTGCCATGATCTCTTCTTTGGTATAACTACGTTCAAGTTTAACGGCTGTAATCCATTCTTTGAATTTACGCGTTCCTAAAGCAAATACTTTTTCAATGAAATTCATTCCTGTAAAATTCCGATCGGAATAAAGGAGTTTAGCCAACTGTTGTGTAATAGTGCTACCTCCACCGGCATTTCTCTGTCCCATCAATCCTGTACGGACGATTACGCGCGAAAGTGCTTCAAAGTCAATTCCAGAGTGCTTATAATATCGTTCGTCCTCTGTCGCTACAAGTGCTTTTACTAAATGAGGAGACAATTGATCAAAATCAACTGGAACTCGATTTTCGACGTAATATCGACCAAGCACTGCTCCGTCCGCGGCATATACTTCTGACGCAAAATTACTGTTTGGATTTTCCAACTCTTCAAAAGTAGGTAAGTCCTGGGTAGACAATACAACAAACAACAGAATAACTCCTAGTATCCCTAGAATAGTCGCAGCCCACATCAACTTCACGATTTTCCGATATTTCGGATAACGTTGTTGACGGATCGATTTTCCGCTATCAGCGTTGTTATTTGATTGATCCATATTGATTCAAATTTGTGTTTTCTCAAATTGTATACTAAGAGGACATTTTGAATGTAGGTCTCTTATTTCCACAAATATACGCTTCGTAAAGCCGATAATGATAAAATAAAGGTAAAGAAGTGCTTCAAAAACACTCAAATCGTCCAAGAACTGGAAAAATTTCCCAACTCAGGTACCTTTAGCCTTCTAGTTGTTAAAAATTACATTGGTTTCGATAGTAATCTAAACTTGCTATAATCTCAGATTCACTAGCAAACTGATTGAATAACGCTTCTCCTGGAGATTTTAGCATGGTAAAATTGATTTCAGCTGTTTCATTCTTTTTATCCTGCTGCATCAAAGTCATCAACTTTGGGTAGATATCTTTCTCAAAATCAAATTTTCCGTAGTGTTTTAGTAAAAACTGGGTAATCTGATCTAAATCTGTACGTAATAATCCTTTTTCTAAACTTAAATAACTCTCGCAAATCATTCCCGCAGCAATCGCTTCTCCATGTAAAAGTGGTTCATCTGTTTTTAGCGCATAGCTCTCCAAAGCATGGCCAATGGTATGACCGAAGTTGAGCACTTTACGTAATCCAGACTCAAAAGGATCCGCTTCCACAATATTTTTTTTAATTAAAACAGATTTTTCTAAAAAATTAACGGCTTGAGGAACATTCAAATGATCAATACGCTGAAGTGCGATCCATTGTTCTTTGCTAGCAATTAAGCTATGTTTGATCACCTCGGCAAAACCACTTCGGAGTTCACGTGCTGGAAGTGTTTCTAAAAATGGGGGCCAGATGATAACGGCTAATGGATTTTTAAATAATCCAATGCTATTCTTAATTTCAGCAAAGTCAATTCCTAGCTTTCCTCCTACTGATGCATCGACCTGCGACAATAAAGTAGTCGGCATTTGTATAAAGTCCATTCCTCTTTTAAAAGTACTGGCACAAAATCCACCCATATCTCCAATCACACCACCTCCTAGGTTGATCGTCAAATCTTTCCGTCCTGCTTCTTCCTCCATCATCGCTGTCCAGACCTTGGTGCAAGTAGTTATATTTTTATTGAGTTCACCTGATGCTATCTCTATCACCTTAGTTGAACCGGAGTCTATTTCTTTTTCTAAAAAAGGAAGACAATCTACTCTCGTATGTTCATCTACAATGATAAAAACCTGATTGTAGTTTCCTTCACGCAAATACTCTCGGAGTCGTGCTCCGAAGGCTCCAAAATGAATCTGGTAATCGTCCAAGTTGATGGTACTCATGTTTACAAATTTAAATTTATTTCGTCTATTGGTTGGTGACGCTTTGACGATGGTAGATCAAAAGATAGTATTCGCACGAACTAATTGATTATTCGCAGAAAAATTAAAATAGATTGGTTTTTTATTAGGGCCTAACGATATCGTACATAACCAGCGTATGAGCCAGAGGTTTATCGGAAAATCGCGCTTTGGTTTCAGCCCAAGTAGCTTTAAATAAGTCAGAGTGGCGGTAATTATTTAAAGCAGCCTCGTCGGTCCAAAAACTATAGGTGAAAACCATATTTGGGTTTGCTTTATCTTGGAAGACTTCTAGATAATGACAACCAGGGAAATTCCGAATGGATTGTTTTTTTCGCTCAAACATGGCAAAAAAGTCTGCCAATTCTTCGGGTTTAAAAGTCATTCTGACGATGCGCTTAATCATTTTGAAAGTCTATTTGAACATGTTCATCAATTCCCATTCCCAACATACTAGAAGCCTTTCCTAGGTTGATAGCAATTTCGAGGTAGTTGGCAGAATTAATTAAACAGAGTATTTCACCTACTGGCACTTCAGCATAATTCTTTTTGATCGTCGTTAGTGGCTCGTGTCGTTTAAAATATATTTTAAATGGCCTACCTTTCCCTATTTTTTCCAAGAGATCTCCACTGATATTGGTGATGGCGTTTTCATAATTATCTACATGAATAACCGCACCCCGAATACGATCAACAGTGGTTACAGGCTGAATACTGATTCTTTCTTCAATTGTTTCAATTGGAATACCAATTTCATTGAAAGGCATTTCACTCAAAATATGTCGAACCCCTTTCGCAAAGACTTCTCCAAGTGGATTAGTAGCATTGGCATTATAGGTCAACTCATAGACACTGGTCAACTGCTCCTTTTCAAATGCTAAGGCAAATAAACCATTGTCTGGGCCAATGAAATAATGATCATTATATCGAATTGCTAGAAAGCAATGGTTAGGTGCATAAAAATTATTAACACTTACTAAATGAATCGTTCCGGCAGGAAAGTGTTTGTAGGAGTTTTTAAGTACAAAAGCACCCTGAACTATATCGTAAGTTTTAACGTTATGGCTGATATCGATCAAGTTGAGCTGCGGGTTGTCAGACAATAATGCGCCCTTGATCACTGCACTATAATAGTCCGTTGTTCCAAAATCTGAAATAAAAGTAACAATAGCCATACTCATAACGTTTTTAAAATTATATACACGATGGTCAGCAGCGCAATAAAAATTAGGTTAAATTTACCTTTACTTTAATAAGCGCTTGTCTAAACATCACTGCCAAGCGGTATATCCTCAGCAAATGTACACAGTCTGACCCAAAACTTCCAATATCTAGGGAAATGAAAAGTGAAGCTGTTTAAAAATGAAGCACAATGGTTACGAACAAATCATTGATTGTCAATATTTCACAAATTTATCGGCACCATAGCTTTGGCTATGAACCTCAAAATTCGTATCATCTTGACAACCAAGCACTTGTTCTCACCTTTTGTGAACATTCTCAAACAGCTTCAGTGTCCCAAACATTTCCTAATTAAAAAAAATTAAAAATATATTCTATTGAGTGAAATAATTCTGACCATTGACGGCATTGATCCCGTAGCACTCTACGGAGAAAAAAATGTCAAATTAAATCTGATTCGTAAAGCCTATCCAGACGTTACTATCACCTCGCGAGGAAATAGTTTAAAAATTGCTGGAGATAAAAAACAAGCACAAAAAGCAAAGAGTAAGTTTGAGATGATGGTGCGCCTTCTACGCGAGCAACATGAGTTAAGTGTGCAGACGGTAGAAGAACTAATTGGTGGTGCAAATCCCTTTGAAACAAGACTAAGCAATGGAAATAGCAATGCTACGCTCGTGCATGGTCGTGGTGGAAAAGCAATCAAAGCAAAGACAGTTAATCAACAAAAATTAATTGCTTCTTCGGACGAAAACGATATTGTTTTTGCACTCGGACCGGCAGGTACTGGAAAGACCTATACAGCCGTAGCCTTAGCCGTGCGTGCTTTAAAAAATCGAGTAGTTAAAAAAATCATTCTAACACGTCCCGCAGTAGAGGCAGGTGAAAGTCTAGGTTTTCTACCTGGAGACTTAAAGGATAAAGTTGATCCTTATTTACGACCGTTGTATGATTCTTTGGATGATATGCTACCGCTCGATAAGCTCAACTATTTCATGACCAATCGAATCATCGAAGTAGCACCGTTAGCTTTTATGCGTGGTAGAACATTGGACAATGCCTTTATTATTTTGGATGAAGCTCAGAATGCGACCTCGATGCAAATCAAAATGTTTTTGACACGTATCGGACCTTCCGCAAAATGTATCATTACCGGTGACCTTTCTCAAATTGATTTACCATACAATCAAAAATCTGGACTTCGCCATGCGATGAATATTCTTAGCGATGTGAAAGGTATTGGAATTGTGAAGCTAACCGCAGAAGATGTTGTACGACATAGATTGGTAAAAGAAATCATCATTGCTTATGACAAATCCGATCAAGCAAGACAATTGCGTCGAGAAAAAGAAAAGCAGGAACGCGAAGCAGATAAAAATAATTCGGATGATCGAAAAAACAAAAAGAAAGATGACTAGTAAAATAACTTATCAAAGCAATCTAAGAACAGCCGCTGTACACTTGCGATCAGGTAATGAAATTTTGACCGATGCTCCTGTGGATAACCATGGAAAAGGAGAAGCGTTTTCTCCTACTGATTTACTGGCTACTTCATTAGGTAGTTGCATTCTAACCATCATGGGAATCAAAGCAGCGGACAAAGAGATTGACATGACCGGAGCAACGGCTGAGGTAAATAAAATAATGGGAAGTAATCCTCGAAGAATCGCACGTCTCGAAATAACCATTCAAATGCCAGACAATCAGTATACAGAAAAAGAGAAGAAGATATTAGAAGCCGCAGCACACGGTTGTCCTGTTGGTAAAAGCTTACATCCCGACCTTGATGAAGTCATTCAAATTAATTGGTAATTCACTATCCAAAAAGCATTAAACATACTAAGCAATCTACATTCTATTTTTATGACTTATCAACTTAAAAAATCTGACTTCACCATTGTTGGAGATATTACTTTAGATGGCTCAAAAAGTATCAGTAACCGAGTACTCTTGATCAATGCTTTATGTAAAGAGGATTTTAATATTGACCGACTCTCTACCTCTAAAGATACCAAAACACTAGAAGCGCTACTTAAGCTCACCGAAGGAACTTATGACGCAGGAGCTGCAGGAACGACCTTCCGCTTTATGACTGCGTACCTAGCATTACAGCCGGGCACACAAATACTAACGGGATCTGAACGTATGAAACAACGTCCAGTAGGCGTACTTGTAGAAGCATTAAATGAGTTAGGGGCGGATATTCAATTTTTAGAAAAACCAGGATATCCACCGTTATCAATTGGACCAGGAAAATTTGGATCAGTTGATGAATTACAAATTCCAGCCAATATTAGTAGCCAATTTATTTCGGCGTTATTGATGATAGCACCCGTTCTACCAAATGGACTGACTTTACATCTAGAGGGAGCGATTGTTTCTCGTCCTTATATTCAGATGACCTTGAGTTTGATGAAGCGATTTGGTATAGATGCACAATGGGTTGGATCTACGATAAAGATTGAAAAACAAGATTACAAAGCAAAAGATTTTATCGTCGAAGCAGACTGGTCAGCGGCTTCCTATTATTATGCATTAGCTGCTTTTTCTGATGATCTCAATTTACATTTAGGAGGATTATTTAAAAATAGTCTTCAAGGTGATTCCATTCTTGCAGAGATGATGACACAGTTTGGAATAGATACGGAGTACGTTTTAGATGGTTTAATTTTAACCAAAGGAAAAACATCCTCCGTTGATTCTTTTAATTGGAATTTTATCAAATGTCCAGACATTGCACAAACCCTTGCTGTCGTTTGTGGAGGATTAGGAGTCGATGGTTCTTTCACTGGATTGAGTACTTTAAAAATAAAAGAAACAGATCGCGTACAGGCCTTAGAAAATGAATTAAAAAAGGTAGAAGTTAACTTTTTTGAAACGGAAGCTCGGCAAGGAGTTAGTTGTCAAGTGGATGGAAAAGCAAACGTAAATTCACCAGTATTTTCTACCTACGAAGATCATCGAATGGCCATGGCTTTTGCACCTCTGGCCATGTTTGGAACCGTAAACATTGAAGAACCAATGGTTGTTGTAAAGTCTTATCCTAACTTTTATGAAGATCTAAAAAAACTAGGATTTACGGTAGAAAGCGTGTAGATGAAGGAGACAATTGATCAACAAAAACAAACATTTAAAATAACATCGCTGCTAAAAACAAAGCAGCAGTTGTTTCGCTGGGCACAAGCTTTTAATCCGGTTTGTTATTTAGATAGCAACTCCTATGGAAAGCAATTATACGGAGCGTATGAAGGCTTATTGGCCGTAGGACAGCAAGATCAGATTTTATATAATTTCAACGAAAAAGATCCTTTCACAGTATTAAGAAATTTCCATAAAAAAACAGGCGGGTGGTTGTTCGGTTATTTGAGTTATGATTTAAAAAATAAAATAGAAAAGCTCAGCTCCAAAAATCCCGATCATGTTAAGCTACCAGAAATGCATTTTTTTCAGCCGATTTATTTAATAAAAATATTTCGAAATAAAATAGAAATAATCAGCCAGAAAGAATCACCTACTGAACTATGGGAAACGATTCAAACAACATCAAACACTCCTCTTCCTGATGCTCCAACTATCACTCCGGACAAGATAAAATCTAGAATCAGTAAAGCCAATTATCTAAAGACCATTTCCAAAATAAAAAACAATCTTATACTTGGCGATATTTATGAAATGAATTTTTGTCAGGAATTTTATGTAGAGCATATCGATCTTGATCCTGCTGCACTTTTTAAAAAATTCAATAAAATAAGCAAAGCACCTTTCTCTACTTTTTATCGATTAGACAAAAAATATTTACTCAGCGCCAGTCCAGAACGTTTTCTAAAAAAAGAAGGAAAAAAACTCATATCACAACCCATCAAAGGAACCATAAAAAGAGGAAAAACCACCAAAGAGAACAAAGCGCTTATCCAAGAATTATTTGAGAGTAAAAAAGATCGTTCCGAGAATGTAATGATCGTAGACTTAGTCAGAAATGATCTTTCTAGAACCTGTCTTCCAGGGACTGTCCAAGTAAAAGAGTTATTTGGTATCTATCCGTTTGCGCAGGTCAACCACTTAATTTCAACTATTACAGGCACTTTAGCACCATCCATGGATTTTGCGGATGCGCTTAAAAATGCTTTCCCGATGGGATCAATGACCGGAGCACCTAAAATCCGGAGTATGGAACTAATCGAAGCGTACGAACAATCAAAACGAGGACTTTATTCAGGAGCAGTTGGATATATCACTCCTGAAGCGAATTTTGATTTTAATGTCATCATTCGAAGCATGTTATATGATGCATCTAGTCGCTATCTTTCTTTTCAAGTAGGTGGAGCCATTGTCAATGACTCAGTTCCAGAACTGGAGTACGAAGAATGCCTGCTCAAGGTCGCAGGAATTCGAAATGCTTTGTGTAAATAGTTTTTTAGAAAGATATTTGATATTCTCACAACTCTACTTAGTATTTAGATGTTAGTGTAAACATCAGTTCTTTAGGATGCTATTATTCAATAGTAAGCCTCCCCAACAACCTATCAACTTCCTCGTTTTTGCTTAATTTTGTTCTATAATGAATATCTATTTCAACGATACAATGGCTTTCTTACGGAAGTTAACCATCCGACGACTTTGGAACATCACCAAGGTGTTTGTCTCCTTTTACGTAACCAAATGGACGCGTAAACCGATTCAATGGGGAATGCCAATGACCATCAGTATGGAACCGACGACTGCTTGTAACTTGCGTTGCCCAGAATGTCCTAGTGGGTTACGTGCTTTTAGCCGCCCTACGGGAAATCTGAAAGAAGACTTTTTTCGGGATACAATCGACGAGCTCCATAAGGAATTACTATATCTAATTTTTTATTTCCAAGGAGAACCTTATATCAATCCAAAGTTTTTGGAAATGGTTAAATATGCTGATGAACGAGGCATTTATACCATTACTTCTACCAATGCACATTTTCTTAATGATGAGAATGCTCGCAAAACGATTGAGTCAGGTCTCAACCGACTCATCATCTCTGTGGATGGAACGACACAGGAGGTATACGAAAATTACAGAAAAGAAGGTAAATTAGAAAACGTGCTGAAGGGTGCTCGAAATGTAGTTAAATGGAAAAAGAAATTAAATTCAAAGACGCCTCATATAATTTTTCAATTTTTGGTGGTCAAACCAAATGAACATCAGATTCCAGAAATTTATAAACTTGCAGAAGAAATTGGCGTAGACGAAGTAAAGTTAAAGACCGCACAAGTTTATGACTATGAAAATGGAAATGACCTAATTCCAACCATAGATAAATATGCTAGATATCGCCAAACTTCAGATGGAACTTATGAAGTCAAAAACGAATTACTCGATCACTGCTGGAAACTATGGCACGCTTGCGTGATCACCTGGGATGGTTTAGTAGTACCTTGTTGTTTTGATAAAGATGCTACTCATCGATTAGGAGACTTAAAAAAAGGAACCTTTAAAGAAGTGTGGCAAGGACCAACATATCAAGGCTTTAGAACAAAACTATTGAAGGGGCGAGATCAAATTGATATTTGCAAAAATTGTACGGAAGGTTGTAAGGTTTGGGCTTAAGAGCTTGTTTAAACTTCCATTAATTGGCTGCAATTGACAAATTTACTTCTGCATTTCGTTAAAAAGCCTTTTTTGCGCTTGCTCTTTGTGCTACTAGCACAAGCTTGCGCAGGATGCTCAGGCATCGCCTACGTTTTTTGCCTCATTCAGAAATAAATTTTCCTAATTTCGCACAATCATGAAAATTTGAACAAGCTCTAAGTCACCTCAAAAAAAATCCCGTTTAAACAAAATAAATGCTTAAATGGGACCAGTAGGACTGCCTACTTTAGGTGTGTTACAAAAGCTGTATTAGGTGATCCTAATATGCTTTGGGACAGCGACAAAATTAAAAATTAAATTCTAACCGTACAATCAAAACTATTCTTTTTTACCAACATTCTCTTTTTAAAAAATTCTTTGAGAAAATTTTTATTCCAATATGAAAAAATCTATTGTTACTTATAACGTAAATGGTATTCGCGCAGCTGTAAAAAAAGGATTGCTGAATTGGATGCAAGAAGGCCAATATGATATCGTTTGTTTACAAGAAACCAAATGTCAACCAGACCAAGGACCGATCCAAGAACTAGAAGCGATGGGGTACCACCATTGCTGGCATAGTGCACAAAAAAAAGGTTATAGTAGTGTTGCAACTTTTTCAAAAGTAAAACCGGATCATATCGTAGCCGGAACAGGAATGGAAAAATATGACGTCGAAGGTCGAGTGTTGAGAACGGATTTTGGGGACACCACAATTCTAAATTGTTATTTTCCTTCTGGGTCTAGTGGCGAAGAAAGACAAGCGTTTAAGTACGAATTTTTAGATGATATTTTTGATTGGGTAAAAAAATTAAAAAAGGAAAGGTCGAAATTAATTGTCGTTGGAGATTATAACATTGCCCACGATGATATCGATATTCACAATCCAAAAGGAAACAAAAACTCTTCAGGGTTTCTACCAGAAGAACGAGCTTGGATGACCAAGTGGTTAGATAGTGGGTTTACGGATAGCTTTCGAAGTTTAAATCCAGAAACACAAGAATTTAGTTGGTGGACGTACCGTTTTAACTGTCGAGCAAAAAACAAAGGCTGGCGGATTGATTATCAATGTGTAACCAATAATCTCAAAGACCAACTAAAAAGCGCTCGACAATTAGGCGATGCAGTCCATTCGGATCATTGTCCCGTTTTTATAGAAATTGACTTATAACTGATCGATCCTGACGAAGATTACTGATAAAGACAACCTCCTATTTCTCAACTGGCTGCGGATTATTTATCTGTTCCAAAAGCGCTGTAGTTGGACCATAATCAATTGATTCCTTTTCAGCAATCGCAATTGCTTTGTTGGCCGTTTTGATGGCCTTACGTTTTTTACCAAGTGCATGGTATAAATGTGCTAAGGTGTCGTTGTTGTAATAATTGCTACTGAGTTTGATTGATTTTTTAGCAAGTTTTACTGCCTGCTTTAGTCTACTTTTTTCTTTGGTGATTCGAAAAAATGTCCAAGCCGCTTCGTTGATTTCAGCCTGATCATCCGCCTTATATTTTTTATAATAAGTATTCGCTGCATCCATGTACTTTTCACGATCTCCTGCTTGTCGATAGTAGGTCATCGAAAAACGTGCGGTCATTTGTTCTGCTCGGTCAGGATATGCTTTTTTGAATAATCGTTCGATCTGAGCTAGACCACTATCATCCTTGGTGTCTTCAATAGAACCATAAATTACTTCCTGTACCTTAGACATCACGGCGTTCTGACCATACATGTCTGAAAATGATTTTTTGTTAGCCAACAAGTAATCAAATAATTCAGAATTAGCATCTACGATATTGGCAAAAAGAAATTCTTGGTTTTCTTCTGTTCCCCAATCATCTTGTGTCTTTAAATATTCGAGTGCAATATCATCGTGACTACCATCCGCAATATCATAGCGAATCTTAGTATACTTCTTTAAAAATTCTGGACTGCGATCACCATCTTGATATTGTTTTTCAAAACTAGATAATCGTCCTGAAGGATCAATTGCTTCATTTCCTAAAGCTAGAAACTCATTAACATCATGGAAGCCTGCGGTACGGTGCATAATTTTTCCATCACCATCAATAAATAAAAAACTAGGAAAAGCATTGACATTATAATCTCTGGCCAGTTTGATTCCCTGTCCTTTTTCCATATCCATTTTTACGTTGATAAACATGGCGTTGTAGAAACTACCAACTTCCATCTGAGGAAAGACATCTCGGTCCATCTTTTTACAGGGACCACACCAAGTCGTGTAGGCATCAACAAAAATCAATTTATCCTCCGCTTTTGCTTGCGCCAAAATAGAAGACCAATCGTCTTTTTTAAATTTAATACCATCACTGCCTTGTGCCATTAAACCAATGCTTATTAGGCAAAGTAAGGCCAGAATATTTATTTTTTTCATGTTCGTTTGATTTTACTAAGTACTCTATGTACTTATCTTCCCAAAGATTGAATCAACTGCTCTGCCGCTTTTTCCTTCGCCATATCTCCTTTTGCCATTTTTTTAGCTTTTTCCGCTACTTTGATCGCATCTTTGGATTTACCCATCTTTTTCAAAATTTGGGCCTGTGTAAAATAATACGCAATATCGGTGCCACTACTGGCAGCAGATTTAGCATACCTCTCTGCCTGTTTTAGCGCCTGTGGATTTTTATCAAACTGCTTAACTACCGTTACCGCTAGTTTATGAAGATTATCTGGGTTTTTCTTATAGATTTTGGCCAGTTTATCCGCTGACTTCAGGTAAGCCGCTGGTTCTTGATCCGCTGCATGATAACGCATCGCATGTGTTTGTTCAAAGGCATCCGCTTTTTCAGGAGCAGCAGTTCTTAACTTAGCAGTAGCTTCTGTGATCAAATCATAGTATTTATATTCGATGGCTTTGTCTGCCGTTCGCATACATGCCGCTTCGATCCGATCATTTACTTCTTCCGCTGAGGTCAATCCTGTAATAGTGGTTTTATGTTTAATCAATAAATCAAAGATTCGAGAATCAGCTTCTGTCGTTGCTTCCAAGATAAACTTAAGGTTTTCTTCCGTGGTTAAATCTTTTTGTGATTTGATATAATCGTTGGCAATTTTAAGACTAGGTTTCCCTGCTTTATTTAAAGCCTTAACGTAATTATAAACCAGATCATAATCTCTTTTTCCTTCTTTATAATCCGCTTCATAGTCACCACTTTTATCATTTTTTTTCATGGCCATTTTCCCTAGCTGGATAAATTGTTCAGGGTTTTTACCGCCTTTGGTAACATGCGCAACCTTTCCATCTCCATCGATATAATACAGGGTTGGAAAAGCGGATACAGGATATTTTCTTTGAAATTTCTTACCAGGTGTTTTTTCCATATCGATTTTCATGCTGACGAAATTTTTATTATAAAATTCACCAACTGCCTCTTGAGGAAATACCTGCTTAGACATACGTTTACAAGGTCCACACCAAGTGGTATAGGCATCGACAAAGATTAGTTTATCTTCTTTTTTTGCTTTCTCTAGGGCTTCTTCCCAAGTTCCTTGAAAAAAGTCAATTCCACCTGCTTGTACGGAGGTGGCTAAAAATAAAACGAGGAGACTAAAAATGAGTTGTTTCATGATGGATTAGTTTATTTTTTTCTAACTACCCTCTAAAAATAATGATATTCTAAGATACCTGCTATTTAGGATGATAGATAAATGGTCCGCTGGGACTGGAAGAAGAGAATTTAACAAAAATCTAACAGTTTTTGATCAGATCACCATTGAATTTGTCTTCTTACTTGAATAAGTAAGTCGTTAAACTATTAAGACCATAAATATTGACTTAGAGCTTGTCCAAACTTGCCAATTGCAGCCAATTAATGGAAATTTAGACAAGCTCTTAACTAGGCGAATCTATCTGCCAGCGGTTGCTGGACTGGAAAACGGAGAAATAGTGATGGATAATAAATCAGTATGCGAACCATGAAAGACATTTAAATCAACAGGTCCGTCGATTCCTGCAACAATTCCTCGATTTCCATATTGCCAAAAATCCCAATTTTTATTCGCTGATAACGTTGGTCTTTTTTTAGCATTATACCGAGCAATCCACAAAGTGTAGTCTGCAAAATCTTCTGCTAAATACTGATTGTAGTATTTCATATTAGTATAAATAATTGGCTGAACACCGAAGGCTACCTCTACCATTTCTAACCAAATTTTCAACCTCGCAACCATTACATCTTTATTCACATCATCCAATACTTCTATATCCAATACAGGTGGTAAATCACCATATTTAAGGTCAACTTTTTCGATAAAATGCTGTGCTTGCGCGATGGCAGAAGTACCTGGTCTAAAAAAATGATAGGCGCCACGAATAATCCCTGCGTTTTCCATTTCTCTCCAATTCTGACAAAAAAGTGCATCACTAATTGTTTCTCCTTCTGTTGCTTTGACAAATCCAAAATCAATTCCTTCTGCTGCTACTTCGTACCAATTAATTTCTGACTGATAATGCGAAACATCAATTCCATGCACCGAAAAATCAGGCATTCTTTCTGTTACCTGATTACAGGAAAAGAAAGAAATAGTGATCAGAACGATAAAAATGAGTAAATATCTCATGTAGTATGGTTGACTATCTTGTGCTTCAAAATGGAAACGAATAAAATGATTTGAGGTATGTTTATAAGTAGAACCGAGTTACTTCTTATAACGTAAGATCGACATAAAATTACATAATTACCAAAGCAATTTGAAATTTAGACCACTAACCGACACTAGTTTTTTTGGAGCATAAACTGCAGAAATAGCAGTATTATGCTTTATCATTAGGCAAATTTTATACCGAATAAGCGTCCCGTATTGAATATACTGTAAGCTAAGTCACTTAACATTATTAGATAGATTATAGTCTATTTAGGTTATTTTCGCCTTTCATCTAAAAAAATCACAATTATGCCCAATCTAAGGCAAGTATTTCTTAGCCATCTAGCTCAAACTAGTGAATTCCCGATGTTATTGGAAATTGAACGTGGAGAAGGTATTTATCTCTATGATCCACAAGGCAAATCGTATCTTGATTTGATTGCTGGTATTGGTGTTAGTGCATTGGGACATTGCCATCCAACGGTCGTCGCAGCTATTCGAGAACAAAGCGAACGATACTTGCATACGATGGTTTACGGTGAATACTTATTGAGTCCACAAGTAAATTTAGCGAAAGCTTTGACAGAATTATTACCAGACTCTTTGGACAGTGTTTATCTAGTCAACTCCGGAACGGAAGCAACGGAGGGTGCTATGAAATTAGCAAAGCGTTATACAGGTCGAGCCGAAATTATTTCTTGTTATAAAGCCTATCATGGTAGTACGCAAGGGTCGGCGAGTTTGATGAGTGACGATTACTTTACTAGACCTTACCGTCCTTTGCTACCCAATATTCAACATATCGAATTCAATTGTGATTTTTGTTTAAATAAAATAACTGAAAAAACAGCGGCGGTTATCATAGAAACCGTGCAAGCAGAATGGGGAATTAGAAAACCGATTAACAATTATCTTAGAAAATTAAGAGATCGTTGTACAGCAACAGGTACGCTACTTATTTTTGATGAAATCCAGGCGGGTTATGGTCGAACAGGAAGCTTTTTTGCGTTCGAACAATACGACGTAGTTCCTGATGTTTTGTTATTGGCCAAAGGAATGGGTGGTGGAATGCCGATCGGTGCTTTTGTTGCTAATCAGCAGGTCATGAAAGTTTTTTCTAACAATCCTTTATTAGGTCATATCACTACTTTTGGTGGACACCCGGTTAGTTGTGCAGCAGCATTGGCTACTTTAAATTTTATCAAATCTTCCGGCGTTATTGATTCGGTAAAAAAGAAAGAGCAACTATTTTTAGAAAAATTAGTGCATTCAGAGATTCGTCAAATCCGTAGTGCCGGATTATGGTTGGCCGTAGAACTGGATAGTTTTGAAAAGGTACAAAAAGTGATTAAAGTCTGTCTTGAAAAAGGTTTAATTACCGATTGGTTTTTGTTTAATGATCGTTCAATTAGAATTGCTCCGCCGTTGATTATTACAGAAGCGGAAATTGAAAAAGCTTGTGAGATTTTGCTAGCGGGATTGGATGAGTTATTACGTTGATTTTGTTTTTATTTCTAAACTCTTTTGCCGCTCCATCAATCCCCATAATATCCGCGAACCTATGGTAGTCACGATCGCAAACAGGGCCATTCCACCTTGTCCATCTCCGGCCATATAATGCGCACTAAACGCCATGACGCTATCAAAGAAAAATCCAGCATAAGCCCATTCTTTGAGCATTCTACTTAATCCAGAAACAATGGCTACTACACCTAAAATTTTTGCAGTCGCCAACGGATAAACCAACCAAGCAGGAAATCCCATATTGTTTTCAAAATATCCAGTAACCATCTCATATTTGGTAAAATACATAAAGGCGGAAAAAAGAAAAATTCCACACATTCCAACAGTAAAAATCCAGTAAGCTACTTTGAGTTTCATAAGTATTAAAATTGAATGATTAGTTATTAAACATTCCTAAAATTAAAAACTTATCCCAATATTTTTACGCTCTCCATCCTTAGTTGTCTGCTAAAAAACAATTTACCCTCACCGCAGCATTTGCGATGAGGGTAAATATTTAACTTCGTCAAGTGTATTTTTCACTAGAGTTCTTTACGTAATCTAGCTACGGAAATATTGAGTTGTTCACGGTATTTAGCTACCGTTCGTCGAGCGATATTATAGCCTTTTTCGCGTAAAATATTTTTAAGTTTTTCGTCAGAAAAAGGTTTACGTTTATTTTCTTCCTCAATAATATCTGTCAAAATTTTCTTCACCTCTAAAGTAGAAACCTCTTCTCCAGTACTGGTCTGTAAAGACTCTGAAAAGAAATCTTTCAAGCGTTTTGTACCAAATTCAGTTTGTACAAATTTACTGTTGGCTACACGTGAAACAGTCGAGATATCCAAGCCTGTAATATCCGCAATATCCTTTAAGATCATCGGACGAAGCATCTTTTGATCACCGGTACGGAAAAAATCATATTGGTACTGCATGATCGAATACATCGTCTTATACATGGTCTGTTGTCGCTGACGAATCGCATCAATGAACCATTTAGCAGAATCAATTTTTTGCTTGATAAATAACACAGCTTCTTTTTGCTGCTTATTACTACGAGGATCTTTACGACTCGCTTTATAAGACTTAAGCATATCTTTATAATGCTCATTGATCCGCAGATCTGGAGCGTTACGAGAGTTCAAGGTCAAGTCTAATTCTCCATCTCGATTTACAATCGTAAAATCAGGAACGATATATTGCGAAGAACGACTATTACCGGAACGATGTCCACTTGCTGGTTTTGGATTCAGCTTTAAAACCTGCTCGATACATGATCGCAGTTGGCCCTCAGTAATATTAAGTTGTCTTTGTAATTTTTGATAATGTTTTTTAGAAAATTCGTCAAAGTATTCTGAAATAATACGAATCGCAATTCGCATTGTACGATCTTCTTCATCAGAAAGATCCGTAGCAGTTTCTAGTCGGTGACGAAGTTGTAATTCTAAACATTCCTGTAAATTACGAGAACCGATACCTGGTGGATCAAAACGTTGAATCAACGTCAATAATGCATTTATTTCTTCGACCGTTGTTTCTATATTCTGGGCAAAAACCAGATCATCCTTGATTGCTTCTGGTTCGCGGCGTAGATAACCATCATCATCTATACTTCCGATAATTTGCTTTGCGACCTTTTCTACTCTTTCATCAGTAAGCTTTAACATACCGAGTTGCTGTTCCAAGTATTCGTGGAAAGTATCTTCTACTGCAATCGGCACCGTCTTGTCTTCATCGTCAGCAGAATAATTATTTGCATTTAATTTATAACTAGAAGGGTCGTCTTCAATATATTCCGTTAGATAGTCATCTAACTCATATTCGTCATCGCGTTCTATCTCTTCGTTTTCTACCTTCTCTTTTTCAGCTTCTTTATCCTTAGCAAAAGCATCTTCCCCTTCTCCTACCGATTCTTCCTCTCCTTCATCTAAGGCAGGATTTGCTTCCAACTCTTCCTTGATCCGCTGATCCAGGGTAGCTGTAGGTATCTGCAGCAATTTCATTAACTGAATTTGCTGGGGTGATAATTTTTGTAAAAATTTCTGATTTAGGCTTTGCTTGAGCATCTGATTGATTTTTTCAATAAAAGTTTAACAATAAGCACAGTGTTTTGGTTCGTAAATAAAAAAATTGTAAGATGCTAAGTCATGGGTGATAATTAATCTTTAAAAAAAGTCAAAGATTTGAAAATCAGATGGTTATGGAAGTTCTCAACCATTAAAATAGTATAAAAAAGAAGTTGGTTATGGTTGTGAACTTTTGCAATATAAATCAATTATTTTAATATGTCCAGTTTTCGCGAAACTTTTTATCAAAAAATATGCCAAATAAACACATTAAAATAGTTCTTATAATAAATAATACCAATACATTAACGGTTGATAATGAAAAAAAGATACAGATATAAGTCGGTAATTAAATTTTATATATGTTTGAGTAAAAATCAGCTAGAGTTTGTCCAAATTTTCATGATTGTGCGAGATTGAGAAAATTTAAACAAACTCTTAACCAGTCCAAATAATAAAAAGCCTTTAACTCATGGAAATCTCAACAAAAATAGCAACGCTTCGTGGTGCAATGAAAGCCCGAAATTTAGCAGCATACCTAATTCCTTCCAGTGATCCTCATCAAAGTGAATATGTAGCTCCTCATTGGGAAGCTCGAAAATGGCTATCTGGTTTTACCGGATCGGCAGGTATATTGGTCATAACGATGGATCACGCAGGACTTTGGACAGACTCTAGATATTTTATTCAAGCAGAACAACAACTGGCGAATACGCCAATTCAACTTCATCGATTAGGACCAGCTCGCGGACCAGAATATATCGAGTGGTTAGGAGAACAGCTTCCGGCAGGTTCTATTTTAGGAATGGACGGGATGCTTTGTTCGCTTACGCAAAATAGAAACTTCGTTAAAGTATTACACAGTCATGGACTGGAATTTGAAAACAACCATGACCTACCTGCTGAAATATGGACAGATCGTCCTTCAATTCCTACTGCTGAAATATTTGAGCTTTCTCCTTCATTCGCTGGTTTGGATCGAAGTCAGAAGTTTGCACAGATTCGCAAATCCATGACTACAAAAGGAGCTGACCACTACTTAATCTCCGCTCTAGATGAAATTGCATGGACCTTCAATTTACGTGGAAGAGATATTGAGTTCAACCCTGTATTTATCGCTTATACCATTATCGCAATGGATAAGGTCTATTTATTTACAGATATTCAAAAAATATCTTCAAGTTTAAAAGCAAAATTAAACCAAGACGGAATATTACTGAAAGACTATTCATCAATTGCTTCGTTTTTAGAAGATCTGCCACCGACTGCAAATTTGCTAATTGATAAAAGCACGACTAGTATTGGTTTACACCAAAAAATAGAAAAAGCCAATATCATAGCTGGCAGTTCCATTGTTCGAAATTTGAAAGGAATAAAAAACGAGACAGAGATAAAGCATATTCGACAAGCAATGCGCTATGATGGTGTAGCATTGACTCGTTTATATAGATGGTTAGAAGAAAAACTAAGTACTTCTACTCCTGTAACAGAAGCTGAACTAGGAGATCGACTCGCCGCTTTTCGAGCAGAACAACCGGGCTACTATGGAGAGAGTTTTCCAGCGATTGTTGGTTATCAAGCTAACGGAGCTATTGTTCATTACCGTCCTGAGCATGGCAAATCTGCTACTATACAACCTTCCGGTTTACTATTATTAGATTCTGGAGGGCAATATGAAAGTGGTACCACTGATATTACCCGAACGACCGCTCTCGGTCCTGTAACCGAAGATCAGCGTTTGCATTATACATTGGTCCTAAAAGGCCATATAGGGGTAGCCCTCCTCCACTATCCCAAAGGAACAAAAGGGTATCAAATCGATACTTTGGCAAGACAGGACTTATGGAAAGCACACCTTGATTATGGACATGGAACGGGACATGGTGTCGGCTTCTTCCTAAATGTTCATGAAGGTCCTCAGAGCATCTCCTCTGCGGCCGGTCGTGGCAGTGTTTCGTTAGAAATAGGAATGCTTACCTCTAATGAACCAGGTTTTTACTTACCAGATGCTTACGGAATCAGGATCGAGAATCTAGTTTTAACTGCAAAGGCAGGTGAGTCTGCTTTCGGTACCTTTTTAAAATTCGATACGGTTACTTTATTCCCAATTGACCTTAGTTTGGTAAAAAAAGAGTTATTAACCGAAGCAGAAATTACTTGGCTAAATGATTATCATCAACTAGTTTTTGCGGAGTTAAGTCCTCTACTTAATGCGGAAGAGGTAGATTGGTTAAAATCAAAATGTGCGCCGCTAACCATTTGATCTACCTTTAAGAGAGAACAAGTAAATGTTTCTTTGCTTGTTAGCTATATTTTCCTTTATTTTGTGAAAAAATCAATAAAATGAGTGAAGAAATCCAAAATGCAGGACTGAAGGGCAAAGCCCTCGCTGCAATCGTAACAGCTTTTATTTTATTTATTTCCCTTTGGAGATATGTATACCGGACCAATATGGTAATGGAGTTTCCATACTAGA
>CALKJE010000168.1 GCA_937995675.1 uncultured Saprospiraceae bacterium | reverse complement strand
CTACACCGGAAATATTGAATGGTTCGGATAAAAGTAGGATGTTCTAATAATTTGATTAATAACTTGAACGAGTTTTAACGTTGAACTGCGTTAAAAAGCCTCGTCGATGCTATGGCATCGTCTACATTTTTTGCCTTATTCAACGTTAAAACTCACTTCAATTTATTGTAAAAACAATTAGAACATCCTACTTATTGGTGGCAAAAGTTTATTTTTGTTCTGACTGGTAGACATTTGCGGGTTAGAAAGGCTACTTCCCGGCGGGACTGCCGGGACTGGGAGGCTGAAAATGGAAGAAATGTCAATCAGTCAGATTTTTGTTAAAAACCCACGAGATGAAATTGTTTTTTTGGTTGGTTATTGGATTTCTAGGATACCGATTTTGGTATGTGCCCCGTCAATTGAAAGAGGCTAATGAAGAAGAATTACCACAAGAACCCGATAGTGGTGAATTTACAGACTATGAAGAATTGGATGATTGATTATGATGATAATGAATAATTTTTGAATGAAAAATTAATAATGCCTGCTAACGTGTAAATCTTAAAAAATGGCATTCATCCATTCATTCTCATTCAGCTTTTTGATAGAAAAATAGATATACTCTTAGGTTTATCCAAATAAGGGAGTTTTTAAACAACTTCTATAAAAAGACTCCAAATTATGCAGATTTCTGATCAGATTATTTATAAGAATAATCAACTTTTAGCTTTTAATAAACCGGGAGGTATTTCAGTTCAACCTGATAAAACTGGAGACAAGTCACTTACCGACTTAGCGAGTATCTATGCTAAGATTCCCGTTTTTGCGACCCATCGTATTGATCGTCCCGCCAGTGGTATTGTTTTATTTGCTAAAAATAAAAAGAGTCTAGCGATTCTTAATGAACAGTTTAAAAAACGAACGATCGACAAGACTTACCTAGCGGTGGTCAAAAAATTACCTGCCCAATCTTCTGGCGAATTAATTCACCATCTCTACGTACAAAAAAATAATAAGTCGGTTGCTTTAGACCAACCAGGCAAAAATACCAAAGAAGCTCGCTTAACTTATCAGCTACTTGCCTCTAGCGAAAATTATCATCTACTCGAAGTAAAATTATTAACAGGCCGCCAACACCAGATCCGTGTACAACTCGCTGCCATCGGTTCTCCCATCAAAGGAGATGTAAAATACGGTGCTCGCCGTGGCAATAAAGATCGTTCCATCCAGCTGCATAGTTGGAAAATGGCGTTTGATCATCCCGTGACGAATGAGCGCGTAAGCTTACAAGCGCCGATTCCGGAGGGTGGGGTGTGGGAGGCGTTTCGGGAAGTGGCAGGCTAGGGTTTGCTCACCCCAATAATTGCCTCACCGTCCCCAACACCAACGCCGCTCGTCCTTCCTCTAACTGATCTGAACTAATCGTATCTTCTACAGATACAGTCGAACCACTCTTCGCCAACTCCATCATCTTCCGTCGTTCAGGATCACTAAAAACAGAAAAAGTACGTCTTAGTAATGGTAGCAATTCCGTAAAAATATCCATTGGAATATTATCAATCCAGTCATCAATAATTTGCCATAATCTAGGATTGTGAATCAATAATAAACCACTACCATAACAAAATCCTTCCAGCGCGGCGGCTGCATGCTCACGAGACTGACCAGCAGATAAAGTATAGTGTAGCCAATTACCAACGGTTTCAATATTTAGAATTTCTTTGTCAAATAAAATACGAGTAGTGGCACCTTGCAGGAGTGGATTGGTTTGATCATTTTCTTGGATGGTTAGCAAAGTCGTTAACCATAAATTGATCATCGATGGATCGTTAAGAATAAAAATATTACGGTTGGTGGCGTTGATTCTTTTAAACATGAGGGCGGTGGCCTCCTCATCTAGGTTGCTACATTCCCCTGGTAAAGCAATGGTAATGCGTGGAATAAATTGATCGATTAATTGACTCAGATCATTGGTGTTCAATCCACGGGTGCTACCATAGCGCATCGCATTTACCAGCGGTGTGAGTGCATCCATGAGTTGAGCGACGTCATAAATATTAACGGAAATATCACTGATTTTTTCAAGTAGTTCCGTTACGACATCCGGTAGGTCTGCATTAAAAACAGATTCAATTAATTGCGTTAATTCAGAAAGTACGGATAGTGCTTTCATCTCATGACGCACTTTGTTGGTTGCGGCCACGGCCACGGTATTTCCCCACATGCCTGCTTCAATAATTTTAAGTAAAAATTCTGGTTGCCATTCTAGCTCCCAAACTTCACTAAAAGCACCCGCGTTACTTCCTTTCGCAATTTTGGTCAATTCTCCCCAAGCAATATCCAACATCAACATCCGGTGCAATAGTTGACTGGCTTTTAGTTGTGTCGGTTTTCGTAAATCTAAGACCTTCTCTTGTGTAGAAGTAACCATCCAAATTTTACTAAAACGAACGGATTTAATCGACTTTTCCAAATCGACTTGTAGCGGCACTTTAGGAATACTGGAAGGAACGTTACCCATCGTTTCACCAATAATCATTTTATCTTCAACCAGTTTGAGTTGTGCTTCGTCACCATTACAAAATATAGCGATGGCTGCTGCGCGTAATTCTGCAATTCCTGTAATCTGTTGATCACTAACAGCTGCTAATGTTTCTGCTAGATTAACGGCTTCAATTGCATGAGCAGGAGAACCATCCATATCTTCTGACCGAAATAGTCGGCCGAGTTTACTCATCCATCGGAGGACTGCTTCTTCTGGATTTTTAAATAAAAGTTGATACCAAGCGGGTGCAGTAACTCCAGCACCGTAGCCACGCTGAGAAGCCAGTCGACTATATGTCCATGGAATCCAAGTGGCGCTGATTTTTATTTTTTTTAATCCCTTGAGGAGTCGATTATCATCAGCTGCTTTATGCTGATCCAACTGATGTAAAGCGGGTGCATGCCAAGCACCACAAACCACTGCCATTCGTTCTGCTCCTTCTTTGATGGAGATTCGCATGGTCTTCCGCATCCAAGCTTCACGGAGTAAAGTATCCGAAGAAATATGATCCTGACTTGCTTCTCGTAAACCGGTCATCAATTCCAGTAGTGCAGGAAAGATCTCAGTATCTTCAAATTGTTCTTCGAAGGTAGCTTCCCACCAACGTTCACTGTCACTATATCCAGCCAGTTCAGCTAGGTAAGTGAGTGGGTCAGTTACATATTTGGGGAGCGGTTGCGTGGGGTTTTGCTCAAGGTCGATAGGGATGGTTTGGTCCTTTTCTTTTGCTCTTTTGGCAAAATTTATTCCTTGCGGTAAATCCATAAACTTTATAGAAATGCCTTTGTCTAGTGCATATTTTATGGCTTGCCATTCAGGTGAAAACTCTGCAAAAGGATAATAACTGGCCTTTGATAAGTCATTTTTGTCGTAAAGCAGCATCGCAACGGGCGGAATCAAATCAGGTAGGGACATGCTGTCTAAAAGAACCTCGGCATCGGCAGGTGCTTCTACCAACAAAACATCTGGATTTAAGGCCTCCAAGGCTCGAAGAAGGCGACGGGCAGAACCAGGACCATGATGACGAATACCAAAAACTTCGACCATATAATTATTAGTTGAAAATCAAAGGTAATTAACTTTGACTAAAACCTGACAGCATATATAGTGAATGCCTAAATGATTCCTTTGACTTTCGTACCTTTATGCCTCTAAAACCACATCTCTCACATATTTTACTTTATTAAGTTTTTATAAAAATGAAAGTAACAGAATACTTTGAAAAAGCGAATGGAAAAACGTTGATCTCTTTTGAAGTTCTACCACCATTGAAGGGCGGAGGAATGAAGGCGATATTTGATGTATTGGATCCATTAATGGAATTTAAACCACCATTTATCGATGTGACTTATCATCGGGAAGAGTTTATTTACAATAAAAGAGATAGTGGTTATTACGAAAAAATAGCGATCCGTAAACGACCAGGAACCGTGGGAATCTGTGCCTCAATCATGCATCGGTATGGTGTAGATGCCGTACCACATTTAATTTGTGGTGGTTTTACAAAAGAAGATACGGAAAATGCACTGATCGATCTTAATTTTTTAAATATAAATAACGTGTTGGCACTTCGTGGTGATGCGCGAAAATTTGATGGAAAATTTATTCCTGAACCAGATGGTCATCCTTATGCTTTGGATTTGGTGAAGCAAATCGATGTAATGAATAAAGGAGTTTATTTGGATTCTAATATTGAGAATGGAGAGAAAATGGACTTCTGTATTGGTATTGCGGGGTATCCCGAAAAGCATATCGAAGCACCAAGCATGAGAGCAGATTTATTACGGACCAAAGAAAAAATCGACGCAGGAGCAGACTATATTGTCACCCAGATGTTTTTTGATAATCAAAAATATTTCGATTATGTAGATGCTTGCCGCGAAATGGAAATCAATGTTCCTATCGTTCCAGGTCTAAAACCACTTACAAAGCGTTATCAGTTAAATTCATTACCAAGATTATTTTTTATAAATTTACCAGATGACCTTGTAAATGCTGCTATGAACGCTAATAATACAGCAGCGATTAAAGAAATTGGAATAGAATGGTGTATTGCTCAATCAAAAGAATTAAAGGCAAAAGGGGTTCCTTGTCTACATTATTATACAATGGGAGATACCGAAACTATTCGACGAATTGCAGAAGCAGTTTATTAGAAATAAATTGCTGTCTTTACCGCAAAATCCATCTTAAAATAATCAACCACATGCTACAGAAAAAAATTATTGGAAGCTTCCTATTCCTCGTTTTGTTGGTCAATGTTTTACCAGCACAAAATCGACTTTTGTCTCCTGAAGAATTTCTTCCTTCATCTTATGGAAAACATTTCACACCACACCATTTATTGGTAGATTATTATGAACATGTAGCCGCCAATAGCGAACAGGTTGAAGTGCAAACTTATGGTCGAACGAACCAACGAAGACCTTTGCTATATACGATTGTTACTAGTAAAAAGAATTTTGCGCGATTAGAAGAAATTAGACAAAACAATCTCCGTCGTACCGGACTCGAAGAGGGTAGTGTGATAGATGATAATATTGCGATTGTATGGCTTAGCTTTGGTGTTCATGGAAATGAAGCAGGTGCTTCTGAAAGTGCTTTGGCTACACTCTACGATCTAGCAAAACCTAATAATGCAGCTGCTCAAAAATGGTTAGAAAATACGGTAGTAATCCTTGATCCTGCGATTAACCCAGATGGATTTTCTCGTTACACACATTGGAACTGGAACATAGGTAACCACTTACCAAATCCGTTAACGGAGGCAGCAGAACATCACGAACCTTGGCCTGGTGGTCGGGTCAATCATTACCTTTTTGATTTGAATCGAGATTGGGCTTGGCAGACACAAGTAGAATCACAACAACGACTAAAAATTTACCATGAGTGGATGCCGCATATCCATGTTGATTTTCACGAACAATATCACAACGACCCTTATTATTTTGCGCCAGCAGCTCAACCTTACCATGCTTATATCACACAATGGCAAGGAGATTTTCAGACAACGATTGGGAAAAACAATGCAAAGTATTTTGATGAAAAAGGTTGGTTGTATTATACGCGAGAAATTTTCGATCTTTTTTATCCTAGTTATGGAGATACTTATCCGACCTTTAATGGCGCGATTGGTATGACTTATGAACAAGGTGGTCACAGCATGGCAGGGCGAGCCATTTTATTAGAAAATGGAGATACCTTACAACTAATAGATCGAATTACTCATCATAAAACAACGGCACTTTCTACTGTTGAAGTAGCTTCTCAAAATGCTAAGCAATTGACGGATCAGTTTGCTGATTATTTTAAAACGAGTAAGGCCAACCCTAGCGGCGAGTACGAAACATTTATTGTAAAGGCAAGCAACGGAAAAGACAAAATTAAATTTCTTTGCGATTTTCTAGACAGCCATCATATCAGTTATGGTATGGCAGGGAAGGGACAAACTGTTGGGTCCGCTTTTAACTACCGAACAGGAACTACGGGCAGCATGAATCTCGCTGCGGATGATTTAGTGATTAATGCGCATCAGCCGATGTCTATTTTGACACAAGTACTTTTTGAACCAGAACCGTTTTTGGTAGATTCATTAACCTATGATATCACTGCCTGGGCATTACCATATGCTTATGGATTGGATGCTTATGCGCTAAAGACAGATTTAAAACCAACCAAAGAATATATTGCTAAACCTTTTGAAAAATATGATATAAATGCTGCCAAGGCTTATGCTTATTTAGTAGATTGGAATGGCTTGGAAGATGCACAGTTTTTAAATGCCTTACAAGAAAAAAATGTATCGGTAAAAATAGCTTCTGTAGATTTTGGTTTGGAAGGAGAAGATTTTCCGGCGGGAACATTGATCATCAATCGAGGAGATAATCGTAAACTAGGAAAATCTTTTGATCGTATTGTTTTAGAAACAGCCAACGAAATGAAGGCAACGCTTAGACCAGTAAATACCGGCTTTTCTTCCAACGGTAAAGATTTAGGATCTGATAAAATGAAATTATTGAAAAAGCCACAAATTATGATTGTGGGAGGAGAAGGAACAGATCCCAATTCTTTTGGTTATCTCTGGCACTTTTTTGATCAGGAATTAAAATTTCAGGTAACGAATGTTTATACCGATGATTTTGGTAGAACAAGTTTGGCGGACTATAATGTATTGGTGATGGCGGATGGTAGTTATCCAGATATGGATAGTACTGCAATGGCAAAAATTTCGGATTGGGTTCGTGGTGGTGGAAAATTAATTGCACTTGGATCAGCAGTAAGTAAATTGAGTAGACATGCTGATTTTAAAATACAAAGAAAGAAAAGCTCGAATAGTAGTGCCGGAAAAAAAGATACTCCCAAAAGAACTCACTATGCAGGACAAGAGCGAAGATCTATTACCAACGCCATGCCTGGAGCCATTTATAAAATAAAATTAGATAATACACATCCACTTGCTTACGGATTGCCAGAATACTACCATACTTTAAAAACGAGTAGAGCTGCCTACCAATATTTAGATAGTGGTTGGAATGTAGGCTATGTCGGAGAAGATCCACAGATCACTGGATTTGTAGGATTTGAGGCAAAAAAGAAATTAGAAGAAACTTCCGTTTTTGGCGTACAGAACCTTGGACGAGGAAAAGTCGTATATATGGTTGATAATCCGCTTTTCCGTGGATTTTGGAGACAAGGAAAATTTATTTTTGTTAATGCAGTATTTCTGCTTTAGTAATGAAATCTTTCACAAATTCGAACAACTAGATTATTATCTAACCGGGCTTTTGGCCACCGACTTATTGACTATTGGCATTTGATCGACTTATTAAAGGATTACGCAAGGTACGCGTCTGGCATCGGTATCTAGGATTGGTGCTAGCTCTATTGCTGATCATCAGTGCTGGTACAGGAATTTTATTAGCACTAAAGAAAGACGTAGCGATGATTCAGCCGTCTACCCAACGCGGAGCGGTCACAGACCTTACCCAATGGAAAGACATATCGGAATTATCTTTACTAGGAAAAGAAGCGCTTTATAAAAGCTATCCAGACCAAATGGGAAATGCCGTAGATAGAATCGATGTCCGTCCTTCCAAAGGAATGGTCAAAGTTCTGTTTAAAAAGGATAATTGGGAAGTACAGCTAGACGGAGCTTCGGGAGAGGTGTTGTCTGTCGATGTTCGATATTCTGATTGGATCGAATCACTCCACGATGGGTCTATTTTTGGTGATATGTTCAAACTTACTGCAATGAATTTTCTAGGCTGGGGAGTTATGCTGCTTGCCATCACAGGTTTTTGGCTATGGTATGGACCAAGACGGTTGCGAGGCCTTAGATGGAAAAGAAAGAAAAATGCCAACTAGCCAACACTTCTGTTAGAAACATCAGCATCCAACTTACAATCCGCTTAATTTTGTGTTTAAATAGTCAGATAGTAACCATCTGATAATTCATTCGTAAAAAACACATAAAATTATAGATCATGATACAAAAGTTTACAATTAGTATTGCCCTTTTATTATTAACCTTTTCAGGTTATAGTCAGGATGCTCCTGAAACACAATCAACACTCATTACCAAGATTAGCGCTACCTGGTGCCCTCCTTGTGGAGGATGGGGATGGGATTTATTTCACGATCTGATCAGTGATAATGAAGAAAAAGCTACTTTGATGGCGGTCCACCATAGTGGTAATTTATTAACACCAACCTCTGGTGCGTTAGCTGATAATTTTATGATTACTGGCCAGCCACAATTTTTTCTAGGTAATGTAAACCAAAGTATTGGTAGCAGTAGTGCAGCAGCAAAACGAATAGAAGTTCAAAATGCGGTAAACGAAGCGGCTGAACAAGCGCCTATTGTGAATACTGGAATTAGTGCTACTTATAGCGAGGCAACGCAAGAGATTAATGTTAACACCAGAACTGAATTCTTTCAGGATGCAAATGCTAACTACTATCTAGGTCTTTACATCGTCAATGATGGTTATGTTGGATTTCAGCAAAGTCAGGGCTCCAATGCTGAGCACGAAAAAGTATTAGTAACGGCATTTACACCTTCACATTTCGGTGAGCAATTAACGACTGGGGCAGTAACGGACGGAACGACCATAGATGGTGCTTATAGTATTGCGATTGATTCAGAATGGGATATAGAAAAGCTAGAAGTAGTTTCTATTATTTGGTCGGAATCAAATGGTGTTTATACTTATGAAAATTCTAATATTTCTACCAATATTGATTTGGCTGTTAATAATGAAGTTTTAATGGAAGCGGTTAGTGATTTCACTATCGAACCAACGATTATGACCAATGCTTCTACGATCAATTTTGATTTGTTTGACCAAGATTATTACACCATTAATATTATGGATCAAACAGGAAGATTAGTAAAGTCTGTATTTAAAGGCGAGTTGAGCGCAGGAACACAACGATTTACAGTAGAGCGTAGCGATCTTGGTGCGGCTGGAATTTACTACGTAACGATCGAATCTGCAGCTGGACAATCTACTCGTGAGTTGATTATAAGATAAAGAATAGAATAAGTGTTGTTGAATTGATTTGTGATTCTTCGACAAATCATTAAGCCTTACTTCTGTTTTAGAAGTAAGGCTTAATTTTTAGATCCGTAATAAAACCCTTGTTCCTTTCACTTTTCCATTTTCCGTTAGGTCTTCAATCTCAAGCCGTTTAAGACCACTTGGTTGTTCACCTAACAAACTCAACCGTTCCTGTGTAACGGTCAACGCGAGCGATTTATGTTGTGCTTCAACTTGACTTTTACGTTCTTTTGCTGCTGCTCTACCAATTCCATTATCTAAGATTATCGTTTCTAAAAAACCATTTCTTTGGGTAAATTTTATTTCAATTTTCCCACCCGATGGTACATGAGCTACTCCGTGAATAATGGCATTTTCTACAAAAGGTTGAATTAACATCGGAGGAATTGGCTGTTCAGGATCGGTTGTTCCTACTAATTCAATATGATAGTCAAAACTATTATTTCGACTCATTTTTTCCATCGCTAAATAATTTTCTAAACTTTGAATTTCTTCTTCTAATGGAATTGTGGCCACTCGTGAGTTCTCTAACGTAGCGCGCATCAATTTAGAAAACTTGGCTAACTGATAGCGTGCATCTCGGTGATCCGTTGGATTTATTTTACTTTGAATAGTATTTAAAACATTGAAGATAAAATGTGGATTCATCTGTAATTGTAAAGCCTTTTGCTCTAGTTCGAGTAAGTGTTTTTCCATTTCAAGGCGTTCGGTTTTTTGTCGAGCATCTTGTCGGATTGTACGAATTCGTCGAAAGAAAAAAGCACCGATCAAGAAACTACCAAGGATAATACCGCCAATTTTAAACCACCATGTTTTCCAAAAAGGAGTACTAATAACAAAGGCAACGGATTGTTCAGGACTCTTTACACCAGCAGCACTGATTGCTTGTACTCGAAAGAAATACTCTCCAGAAGGCAGATAAGGGAAATCACTTTTTTGAGTGGTCTGTGGTTGTGACCATTCTTCCGTTAATCCATCTAATTTCCACTGATATTTTAAGGCAGATGATTGTCCTAAATGAAGGCCACTGTATTCAAAACTAACGTTGTTATCGGTATGATTAAAAACGAGGGTAGAATCTATTTGGCCCCAATTATTTAATACATTTTTATATACCGTATTTCTCAAAGAATCATAGGATAGTTTAATGTTTGTAATTTGAATTCTGGGAGCGTTGGAATCTTCTTCAAAAGTTCTTGGGGTATATTTCATCAATCCACCAATAGTGCCAAACCATAAAAGATCTCCATCATTTATTACCGCACTTTCACAAGTTTCTCCACCATTAAATCCTTCATTATTTCCATAAAACTTTACGGCACCAATTTCATCACGCCCACTACTTACTGCAATCTGATCTACGCCTGATTGATTGCCAACCCATAGTTGATTATTGGATGAAAAAATTAAAGAATAAATATTGTTAGAACTAAGTCCCTGCTGTTCACCAAAAATAGAAAACTGAGGTTGTTGTCCGTAAATATGAATATTAAAAATACCATTGTCTGCCGTACCACCCCAAAGGTAACCGAGCGAATCTTCCGTCAAGGTTCGTACCTGCATGGAGGGAAGTCCGTCTTTAGTTGAGAAATTGAGTGTCGTACTATCATTTTCAATATAGCCTATTCCTCCTCCTCTTGTTGCATACCAAATTCGTTGCCAGCGATCGAGATGTAGGTCGTAAATAGCATCGGTAGGTAAATCATCTTTTTGGGTGAATCTTTTAATTCGGTAGGTAGTGCCGCTGCTGTCTCTTTGGTCAATAGACATTCGAGCAATCCCAGCATCCATCATGGCTACCCAGATATTTCCAAGACTATCTTCGATAATATCTTGGATGAGATTCCCTTCGATTCCATCCCATGGTTGGAATTGACGATAACTAACTCCGTCATATAATTTAAGACCGTCGCCTTCTGTTCCAATCCAAACACGATTTTTTTGATCGACTAAAATTGCACGACATTTAATATCTGCAAAATTTCTTTGTTGGCTGAAGTTGTTAAATTTTCTACCATCAAAAGTACTGATCCCTCGACTAGTTGCTAACCAAAGTTTTTTTGAGCTATCTTGACTGATGGCATAGATCTCTTTGTCTGCCAATCCATCTGCTTCACTGTACTGCATAAACTGTTGGGTACTTGCTGCGTATTTTGTAAGACCACCGCCAGAAGTACCTAGCCAATAATTTCCCCATTCGTCTGTCAAGGTTACTTTGATATTATCGCTTTCTAGACCTGTAGTGGTACGTTCACGAAGCCAAAAACTGGTCTTGGTGTTTGGATTATAACAATATGCGCCCTCGTTGACCATTCCAACCCATATTCTTCCAGTTTTGTCTGTAGAAATGGTATTGATTCCAAGTCCTTCTTCCAGTTGATCAGATTCTGGAAAACGACTGATAGAACCTTTATGATAAATATTTATTCCGCCAGTGGCGGTAGCTAGCCAGATACGTCCATCGTTGGTAGCAGTGATCGCACGTACATGGTCTCGACTGAGTCCATCGATGGTACTAATTTTATTAAAAAAATTATTTTCAAAATAATAGGCACCTTCGGTTGTTGCAATCCATACGGTTCCGTTTTTAGTTAGAAAAAGATCTTCTACATTTAGGTTGTCTGGAAAACTTGGAACAGCGATTAATCGGTCTTTTTTTAGAAAAAATAAACCTCGATCAGTTGCTACCCATATTTTTTTATCTGAAGTTTGAATTAAATCATTGACCTGTTTTACATTAGGAGGTAGTGTTGAGATTGATTGAAAATGATGACCATTGAAAATAGTAATATTTCCGGCACCACCGATGACAATGTTTTTTTGATTGTCTTCTAATAGTGCACTGATATATCGAGTTCCAGGTTGTTCTTGTCTAATGAATTTTCTAAAAGTTTGACCATCATAAAGACTTAGGCCGCCCCCCCAAGTACCAATCCATAGATACCCTCGACTATCTTCTAGTAGGCTATAAATTTGTGAGTGACCAACGGTAAAGGAAGGATAGTTTTTGGCAACAAAATTTTGCGCAGCAACCGAAGCGGTAAAAGCGTAAAAAAATAAACCAATGAGTATTAGTTTAAAATTAGAAAATAAAAAAAAATATTTATTTAGTGATTTAGTCACTCTTGTGGCAGATTGTTTTGTTGAGAAAATAATCGGTAACCTAGTCCAATTTGAAAGCTTCGTTCTCCTTGCGTATCAAAATCGAAACCACCTATTTTTTGTTGACCTTCACTCAAAGCAGGATTGAAATTTCGTTGGTAACTTATTCCAAAACTGACGTTGATAAAATTGACATTTAAATCTAGAAAAAGTCTTGGACCTAAAGGAATCTCAAGGTGAGGAATAAATGAGAATAAAATACCTCCATCAATATTAGTAACTGGAAAGCCGGTACTTTGCATCGGTTGCGCATCTCCTTGATAAAAATATAAATCAAGGGCTGGGTTTAAGCTAAAGGTGAGATAATTGAAAAGCTTCTTTTTTAATCGGACACCTAACTCAAAACGTGCCGCAGCTTCAAAATCTTTGATGGCATAATCAACACTATCAAAAGAAACATTACGGGTGCGAATACGCATTCCTAATTCTAGCTCTTTGCTATACTTTTTTTCAGGATTAATCCATGAATAAGCAATCGTACCTCCTTTAAAATTATTGGTGTCAAAACGACCGAGGTAAAGATTAGGTTCTCCACGTCCCATTTTTCCTATATAAAAATCACCATATATTTTTATTGCATTAAAAGCTTCTTGTGCCCGAAGTGAGCTACCATATAGGAAGGCACAGCACAGGAAACAATATAATTTCCATTTCTTCATATTCATCAAAAAATTTTAAGATTGAATAACTTCATTTCTACCACAAAAATAAACCAATTCGTCCGGTGGTGCATTTTAAAGAAAACACATTATAAATTTGGCTCAATTGTTGACGATTGTATTTCAAGGTAATATTAAAAATTAACCTTTATAAGTTTCAGAAAAGGTCAGATTTTTTTATATTTGTCCACAAGGGGTCTGAATTTTTCGTATATTCAGCGCCTACAGAAGGAACGTTTTAAACTGAAGTTGTTAATATAACTTCCATTAGACATTATTTAGAAACACTATAATTAACCGTACATGGGAAAGATAATCTCTCTTTTGAACCACAAAGGTGGTGTAGGAAAAACTACGAGTGCCATTAACATTGGTGCCGGTTTAGTAGAATTAGGACAGAAAGTCCTTTTAATTGACCTTGATCCTCAAGCCAACCTCACCCTTTCACTGGGTATTCCAAGACAAAAATATACGATTTATGAATCTATTCGTGGCGAAAGCGAATTAGTACCTTATACTGCTAAGGAAGGAATGGATGTAATTACATCTAGTCTGGATTTATCTGGTGCAGAAATGGAATTGATTAATGAAGCAGGTCGAGAATATATTCTACAAGAATTATTTCAACCAGTTTTGGAAGAGTACGATTATATCATCATTGACTGTCCACCATCACTTGGATTGTTAACCTTAAATGCGTTAACTACCAGTGATTATGTTTATATCCCATTACAGACGGAATTCTTAGCATTGCAAGGATTGACCAAGATCAAGCAGGTAATCGATAAGGTAAGATTCCGTTTAAATAAAAAATTACAGATCGGTGGAGTAATTGCTACGATGTATGATGCTAGAAAAGTATTAAATCGAGATGTTGTAGCGACAATTCAAAAATATTTTGGTGATAAAGTATTTAATACTTTAATTCGAGACAACGTTACATTGGCAGAAGCACCAGCTCAACGTATGGATATTTTTTCTTACGCAAAAAGTAGTAATGGAGCAAAAGATTACTTGAATCTTTGTAAAGAGATCTTGGAACGTACCGCTGTAAGAGAAGAAGCCTAAAACCGCAATCGACAATATTATTATGAACCATTAAATCCCACGATTGTGAGTAAGAAAACATTAAAAGACGGTTTAGAAAGTCTGTTTGGAATGCCACCGGCTTCCGTAGAGGAAGAGACGGCATTCATGGGAGACAATGTATTACCAGAAGGTAAAAAATCAAGTAAGCCTTCACAAAGAAAAACTTCACAGAGAAAAGCTTCGGATACGCGAAGCCGATCTGGAAGCAGTAAAAGCTTTACGGCAGATTTAGAATCTTTATTCCAAACAGTGGTTAAAGAATCTGTTGCTGAAGAAAAGAAAAAAGCAGCTCGTGAAAAGAAGCGGAAAATAGGAACCTCTCACTCAGATATGGGAGCAACCGAAAAATCTCGTCGGCCAATGAGCGGCTTAGATTCATTGATCAGACAAACGGTCGAACCGAATAAAGAAGAAATTAAACGGGCGGCTGTTCCTAAAGAGAAAAAACGCGTAACTTTTGTTTTTGATAAAAAGAAACTTTTAAAATTGAAAACAATTGCTAAATTAGAAAAGGCTTATCTAAAAGATATTATCGGTGGCCTCATCTCAGAATACTTAGATGAGTATGATATTGATCAGGAGAAATCTTCGGAATCTTCCAAGTAATCCGGTAAGCTAAATCTAACTTCAAAAAACGGCTGATTCCAATTTGGAACCAGCCGTTTTTTTCATTGCAACTATTACTGATCCTTTGTCTATATTTGAAAAATATAAGTCTAATAAATTTTCCGTATGGATCGACTCTCTGAATTTCGCATCTTTTATAACCATACCATTCATCCCGAATTGGTCCGAATGGAAAATAGGCGCAAAAAATTACTTTGGCTTTCGTTCATTAGTATTCTTTTATTTTTTGCCATTGGTTTTGTGGCTATGTACCTGAATATTCCAACCGTTACTTTTTTTCTGATGATTCCACTTGGACTGTATTTGGGATATCTCAGCTATCGGATGAATGAGTTTGTCAAAACCTTTAAACCCAATGTAGTCAACCTTGTACTAGATTTTATTGATGATGATTTGAATTTTGATACCCTACGTTATGATGGTGAACGATTCATTGGTAAGAAGCAATTCAAAAAAAGTAAAATTTTTACCTCCAATGCTTCGTTTTATAAAGGGGAGGATTATATCAGTGGAAAAATTGGAGAAGTTCCTTTTGAAATGTGTGAGTTGAAAGTTCGAGAATTATCAAAGGTGCGCGATCGATACAACTATGTTTTTCGAGGCGTATTTATGCGCGCCACTATGAAACGTCCAGTGAGAGGATCTATTCTTATTTTGCCAGCTGCTTTTAAACAATATCTAACCCGTACTATTAAATCATTTAATCGTGCTGGAGGAGAGCAAGTAGAAGAATCATTTATGACTCCTGCTTTTGGAGAATTATTTGATGTTTATGTTTCTCCGGATGCACAACCTAGGTATGTACTGGATGAAGACATTCAAGTCAAAATTGCTAATTATCGTGAAAAAATAGGTAAGGAAATTTACCTTAGTTTTGTAAATAACGATATATATGTGGCAGTGACTGAACCAAAAGATATTTTAGAACCTTATATATTTCGTTCGAATGTAAGTTTTACGCTCGTTCTAGAATTTTTTAAAGACATCCAGCTATTACTGGGTATTGTACAGGATTTTGACGGCAGAAGTGCCGATGATACACAAAAACTATTGTCATGAAAAAAATATTTATTCCATACTTTTTCTTTTTAATATTAATCATTGCTGCTTGTAGTCCTAAGACAACTCAAAAAGCAGCAGCGGAGACACTTTCTTTAGTTCCTACCGAAAAATCACTGTTGTGGAAAATAGACGGGAAAGATTTAACACAACCCTCTTATCTTTACGGAACAATCCACATGATTGATAAAAAAGATTTCTTTTTGACCGATTCTACCGTGGCTGTATTTGACCGGATGGATCAGGTTGTTTTTGAAATCAATATGGAGGATATGTCGGATATGAGTGCGATGATGGGGATGATCGGCAAAATTATGATGGATGACGGAACGACGTTAAGAGATCTTTTGAGCAAGGAAGATTATAAAATGGTCAGCGATCATTTTTCGGGACTGGGACTGCCCATGATGATGCTGGAAAGAATCAAACCGATGTTTTTGTCCGCAATGGCCGGAGGAGATTTTGATTTCACAAGCCCCTCGCCGGGAGGTGGTATGGGCGAGGATATAAAGTCCTATGAAATGGAATTTATGGAAATGGCTACCGCCGACGAAAAGAAAATGGGAGGACTGGAAACCATCGAATATCAGATGAGCGTATTTGACAGTATTCCGTATACCGATCAGGCTGCTATGCTGGTAACGTCGATTCGCGGAGGCGAAAGTGGCGATGAGGATGAGTTGAGTAAAATGACGGAGGTTTACAAACAACAGGATATTGCTGGCATGCAGCAAATGTTTAAATCAGATGTCAACGGAATTGGAAAATACGAAGATATTTTTTTGAAAAACAGAAATCAAAACTGGATTCCCATCATGGCAGAAATGGCGAAAGAACAACCTACCTTTTTTGCGGTTGGTGCCGGTCACCTGGGCGGCGAATTTGGCGTGATCGCCTTATTACGACAGGCAGGTTACGAAGTGACCCCGGTCATGTCCACGCCGCTAAAAGAATTGCCAAAGAAAAAAAGAAAGGCGACCAGGATGTAGAAAGAAGATAAATTTTAAATAAAAGAAAACGCTTACCTGACAAAAGGTAAGCGTTTTTTTCTGAACGAAAGTTAAAGGTATTAATCCCTTTCAATCACTAATCTGGAATACATAGCTTTTCGTTTTCCTGCCTGAAACCTCACCAGATAAATTCCATTAGGATAGCCACTCACATCCAGGATAATCCGTTGATCCGCCGTCGCATCATATTGCTTTTGGTGGATAACTTGTCCCAAACTGTTGGTAAGCATAAGATTGACAGAATGTTCGGCCAGTAGGTCACTCGCAAAGGTGACTTGCAAAATGGCTGGATTCGGAAAGATATGCAATCGGTTTACAGACGTTCCTAAATCAATGGCTTGAATATTGGTCAACAATTTTGATCCGTTATTTTGTATTGCAGCAATTCTGTATTCGTAACTAC
>CALKJE010000167.1 GCA_937995675.1 uncultured Saprospiraceae bacterium | reverse complement strand
AATAAATCTAGCCATTGGGAACGGTAAATGGACCTAAAAGTAGGTCGCTTACACATAGCATTTATTCTAAAAGATTTTAAAGAATCTTATATTGTAAAAGAGGGTAAAGTCTCCCAAGGGGATGTGTACAAAAATATAGCCGATTACACTATTTTGGGGGTAGAAAATAACATATTTGGGTCAAAAGTATTAAATTTTATGATCAAGCAATAGTTTTTGAAGCTCCGCTCGATCAATTTCTTCGTCTTTAAGCGATTTTTTAGCATCATTTTCCAACATAAATAAGATCCGCTGAACCTTAGCAATCGTATCGTCAATCAGGTGAATGGTCATTTTTATTTCATTGTGTAAAACCCAATCGGTAATCAATCCATCATAGAATTCCTCTAAAAATTGAGAAATTCGCTCCACAAATTGATCATAATTGAGTTGATAATGGGTACTTACATCCGATAGCTCTTGAATAAAATCGTCTAAAGTACTATTCACTTTACTGATCTCCGCTAAGAGATTATTGATATAGCTTTTTTGTTTGTAAGAAAGCATGGAAGCATTGGTAGGTGCGACCTGAGATCTCCAAGGACCCATCGTCAATAAAGCTTCTCTTAATTTCTTCAATTCTTTATTTGCAATTAAACCTGCATCGACCGCTTCTTTGATTTCTTTTCGCATACTTTGGTCTGCACGAATATTGGTTTCGATATGAATAATTTTTTTGGCTAGATCCTTATTTCGATATTTAAGTTGTTGTTTTTTTGTTTTCAATAATTTTTCAAAAGCTTCGTCTACATTCCGTAAGCTTCTTAGTTTCTTTTTTAAAACTTCCATTTGGAATTTATTGGCCTCCAATTTTTTCTTACCTTCTTGATGACGAAGGATGTACATCAAATAATTTTGTCTTTCTCGTTCAACCTGCTGTTGTTTATCTCCCAAGATTTTAGTGAATATTTTTCGCAAGGGTTGCGAAGCTAGACTTTCCAATGTTTCGATTACATCCGCACTTTTATTGATCTGAATTTCTAATAAGGCAAGGGTCTCCGTTTGTTTTTTTATTCGACTTTCTAAACCCGCCAAATGAATGATGATTTTCTCAAGCATCATTTTCTGATCATAAATATCCTGCAAGTCTTGATCAAGGTTTTTCATGGTAAATGTTAAAGTTTAATACGATCTCCCAAAAATACAAAAACCCAACAATATTAATTTGCCTAAATTAGTTTGTTATACATCTCTAAAAAGAGAAATTTAAATTAGTTGTTTAGAACAAGTATTCTCGTTATTGAAAAGGTCCGACCTTGAGCTTTTTTCCACTAAAGAACAACGATTCATTACAGACTTAAAAATAATCAAATAGAAATTAACACCTACTTCACCAATTCACCGCTTCATGCGTTTTCTCGTTATCCTATTCCTTACCCAACTGATTATTCCTGTTGGACTTTGGGCTCAATCTGATTTTCAAAAAGAAGTCGAAAAAATTATCTTAATTGCTAGTAGTAAGGAAGCCATTCTTCCGATGAATACGAAGGTAGAAACCTATCTCCTCGAAAATGGAATCCTAACTTTGCGACTAAATCTTTCTTTTGATTTTCTAAATAATCAACTAGATGAAAATATCCACGAAGAACTCATCGAATATCTTTCAGGAGCTCTACACCGAAAAAATATCCGACAAATAAATGTGGAAGCAAAAGACCATCGCGACCAATGGAAGCCCCTTAGCAGTTTTCTCGAAGTGATTCCTTTTCAAGCAAGTCGACCAGCCGTAAATGAAGATCCGCTTGTGGCTCGAGCAGGTGACCTAACCCGAAGAAATATCTTATTAGAAGGTCAAGCACAACCGACTGGAATTTTGTCCAATAAAACCATCTGGCTTAGCGCTGGACACGGTTGGCAATTTGATCCGCGTCGAAAAACCTTTAAAACCCAACGACATAATTCCCACGGAATCGTAGAAGATTTTGCGACCATCGAATCCGTAAATTATCACTTACTACAATACTTGTATCGGTCCGGCGCGAATGTCTGGACGGTTCGGGAAAGAGATATGAATACCGAAGAAATTATTCTCGACAACGACAATCCAAAAGTATATTCCGAAAATGGAAAATGGACCCGAAGTAAAACCAATGGCTACCAAGGACGTACCTATCGATACACGACCACTAGGCCGCAGGAAACCGCTGCTGCCAATTTTAAAACAAAGATAACAACACCCGGAAAATATTGGGTCTCTGTTCACTACGTCAGTGGTACCAATCGGACCGTTGATGCACGTTATCGTATTCGTCATGCAGGAGGAGAATCCGTTGTATCCGTCAATCAAGAAGTACACGGAGATACCTGGGTTTATTTAGGACAATTTTATTTTACAGATAAAGCAGAAATAATGTTGAGTAATGAGTCGTCCGAATCAGGTCAGGCCATAATCGCCGATGCGGTGCGATTAGGAGGAGGTCGCGGCAATGTGCCGGATTGCTTTTACGGAAAGTCCAGTGGGGAACCCCGCTACGAGGAAGCTGCAAAATATTTTGCAGCCTATCAGGGCTTTCCGCATTGCTTTAACGATGTAATTACTCGGCCTCTTTACGCAGAATGGGAATTATCCAAAGGAACAGCGATTGAAAAACAAAATGCAATTTATCTCTCTTGGCACAGCAACGCCAACGGTTCATCAGGTACAGAGACATATGTACATTCCACGCGCGCTCGTCGAGGTAGCCGAACTCTGCAAAAATATATTCATAACGAATTGATCAAAGACATCCGTTCGGGATGGGATAAAAATTGGGAAGACCGAGGTAAAAAGTCCGCTGATTTTGGAGAATTACGCGCGCTAAAAACCATGCCCGGTGTTTTATTAGAAATGGCTTTTCATGATCATGCCGAAGATGCTAAAGCACTCCTTGATCCTCGTTTTAGGAATTTAACAGCCCGTGCCGTCTACAAAGGAATTGTACGTTATTACGCTAAAATTGATGGTGAGAAACCACATTTTTTACCGGAACCTCCACAACAGATTAGCGCCATTGCCACCAAAAAACGTACGATCAAATTAACTTGGGCTGCGCCAGCAAGTGGTGGACATTTAGGTGATCCTGCCAAAGCGTATAAAGTCTTCGTCAGCGAAAATGGTCATGCCTTTGCCAATGGAATTTATACCCGAGATTTAGCATATGAATTTAAAAATATGGTACCGGGACAAATCTACTATTTTCAAGTAACGGCCATTAATGATGGAGGCGAATCTTTTCCTTCTCCAGTAGTAGCCGCTCGACTTTCTCAAACCAAAGGTGATTTAGAATATTTGCTAGTAGATGGTTATGATCGCTTAGATCGTTCCTTGGCTTTAAATGTTTATGAATCAAAACCGAGCTTTGCTCCTTTAAAAAATACCAAAAGACTTCCTCTTGAACGGATGAACGATGGATCTTACGCGATTGAACATGCTGAGGCCCTTGCCGCAAGTGGCGTCGCTTTCGATGGTGCAACCAATGAAGTCTTGACCGAGCGTCCAATTAATCTAAAAAACTACAAAGGCATCGCTTG
>CALKJE010000166.1 GCA_937995675.1 uncultured Saprospiraceae bacterium | reverse complement strand
TAATCGATGGTTGCTGAGCGCTAGGATCAGCAATGGTAGCTCCAGGAGCACTCCATTCCCAAGCTACTGCATCTTGAGAGTTTTCCTCAATTAATAAAGTATAAGGCATACATCCTTCCGTTTCGGTTAAAGAAAAGCTTGCCGCTGGATTAGTAATGTCTATTGTTTTAGTAATTGTATGTGAACATTGAGTTTCTGAATTATATACTGTCATGGTCACCACATAAGTTCCTGTTTCTGTATAATAATATTCCGGATTTGTTTCAGTTGAAACATCCGTATCAATACCTTCCACTCCAAAATCCCATTCTACAAAATCAGCATCAATGGCATTATTTCTAAATTTTCTACGAAATGGTTCTTCACAAAAATTGATAACTTGAAATTTAGCTACTGGCGCCATTACATGGATATAATCATCTATGGTCAAGGTATTGGCACATCCATTATGAAATCCAACTAAACTAATATCATAATGACCAGTATCTGGGTAACTCAAAGTTGGATGTTGTTCTGATGAATTCTCTCCATTTCCAAAATCCCAAAACCATTCTTCAATATTAGCAGAAGAGGCATCAGCAAAATTCACATCCCATTCAATACAAGTCTCAACTGGATCCGCAGAAAAATTAATTTCTGGTGGAGTTCCTACTTCTATAGATTGTGAAAAAACAGTTGTATCTCGACATCCAAGTGTATTCGTCACTACTAAAGTCACATCATAAACACCTGTATCGATAATACTAAAAAGCGGTTCCTCATCAGAAGAAGAATAACTTGAACCAGCAGAACTGACTTCCCATTCCCAAGAGGTAATGTCGGTTACTGAAATAGAAGATTCCGTTAGGGCTACCTCTAATGGAGCACAACCAGAAATATCTGTATCATCCAAAACTGCACTTAACTCCGTTAAATTAATCGTATTAACAGTAGCAGAGTTGGTACATCCATGTATATTCGTCACCGTAAGCGTAACGGGAAATTCTCCAAAAGCATTAAATGAATGCGTTGGATTCTGTTCGTCAGAAGTATTCCCATCTCCAAAATCCCAACTCCAAGCTACTGCACTTGAAGAAATCGCAGAAAAATTTACGATATGCGGTAAAGTACATCCAATATTATTATCATTTGCATACCAAACATCTGGTTGTGGATCTACTCTGATACATTCAGACGCAATAACCACCGAAGGACAACCTTGGGCAGTACGAGAAAGTTCCACTGTATAACAACCTGGTATTTCATAAGTATGACTAGGATTAGCATCCGAAGAAAACGTTCCATCTCCAAAATCCCACTCTATTTCTGTAGCAGGATCAGGTGATTCATCTGTAAAACTTACTGTAAGATCTTCACATCCTTCTAAGACAGAACTACTAAATTCTGCGTAAGCACCAACCTGAACATAGTCTGTTAAAACCAATGTATCCGCACATTGGGAAGCTGCGTTGGTAGCAATAGCTGTTACGGTATAAAACCCCGGATCAGTATAAGTTACCCCAGGAGGATTATCTCCTTGAAAGGTATTTCCATTCCCAAAATCCCAAGTAATGAGTACATCTGGATTTGGATTATTATTAATAAAATTTGCGGTATGAGGAGCATCACAACCAATTAAGTTATCTCCACTTACATCTACCATAGGAGCAGGAGACGCACTAATAAAATCAGATTTTGTAACGGTATTGGTACAGCCATTGGCATCAATAACGGTTAGATTAACACTATAATTATCGGTAATTTCATAAATACAAGAAGGACTATCTGTAGCCGTAATACTAGAAACTGTTCCACAAGAACCACCTAATCCCCACGTCCAATTTGTGATAGGAGCATCTGCTGCCTGAGAAGCATCCATAAAGGTAACTACCAAAGGTACACAACCTTGAGGTTGATCAGCTGTAAAATCTGGAATAGGCAACGCATAAACCGTGATAAAATCATCTTTACAAACCTCTCCGGTATTTCCAACTGCATCCGTTACCTTCAGACAAATGGAATAAGTTCCTGGAGTACCAAAAATTCGACTTGGATTTTGTTGATTGGCGTTTAAGTCACCCGACCATTCCCATGATACGATAGCTCCATCATCAGACGACGAAGCATCCGTAAAGGAAGCTTGTAGCGATCCACAACCCGTAGGGTTATTGACCGTAAAATCAGCGGTAACCTGTGCATTGACAAACTCAACAAAAAATAACAATGCAAGTACAATATATGTGTTTCTTAGTGGCATTGAAAATCAATTTAGGGTTCTAAAAATAAATGCGTAATTCTTCTCTATCTGTCGAACAGATAAAAATTCAAATAAGCCACGGGATTATAATTTTGTAGAGGGGTAATTGCAGGTTAAATATGACATGGTATGGAATAGGATATCCTATTTAAGACAATATTCATTCCAAAACATAGCAATATTAGCCAATACAATTACTATTGGGATATATATATGTACAATGGCGTCAATTCGTTTTTTACAAAAGAGATTTGTAAAGAGACTATAAAATCGGGTAAACAAAAACAATAATCGTAGGGATCCACGACAAGTAGATTAACGGAGAGATTAATTTTTTGTTTGGGTTTAAGTTAACTTTATAAGAAAAAAAATCATATTTTATTAAAAAGTAATATTTTTACAATTCTTAATAAAAAAATTTTAAGTCTGAATAGAAAATCTAACTTAACTGCAAGTTAACACATTGTTCAGCAATATCATAATAAATATTAAATAATTACTATACATAATATAAAATACGGGAAATCACGGATTGACGAAAAATAAAAATCAGGGTTTACCCTAGGTCTAAGTTAATCTTTTAATTCTAGTTATTCGACCTGAATTTCCACTAACTCTACTCTTCTTTCTCGAGCAGCAGCAGGTATATAAATGGAATTTCGAGGATCTTGGAGTTGATCGCTAACAACGGAAGGGGCTTTCGATTCTCCGAAAGATATTTCTTGAATTTCTAATTGTCCTCGATTTAGGTATTGGAGGAAGACTCCACCCTGGTGGTTCCGAAAAAAGTTAACAATAGAAGCGGTTCTTCTTTTGCCTAGCGCTAGGTTATAGCCAGACTGGGCACGAGGGCTAGTAAAGCCACGCAAGGTCAAGGATACGTTCTTTCCTTGTTCTAATTGACCTAACACGCCATTGCAAAACGCTAAGAAGTTCCTATACCCATTCTCAATATCTTGATCGAAGAAGTTAGTGACTGCTGATCTTTCCAGCGGTAAAACAGCGTCTAGATATTCGTCTCGGCGCTGGACATAATCATTATAGGTTGTCTCGTAATTGGTATTAGTGGTCTCCAAAAAGCTACGAGTGTCAGGTTGATCATTATGAAAATACAAAGGCAATGGCAACATCGTGCTAAGTTTAGCAACCGTAGTCGCAATCGGAGGAGGAGCAATAACTTTAGGAGGTTCTACGGGAACCTCTGTCGGAATAATGGGAGGTTCTACCACCAGTTTTACTGGTGGAGGTGGTACAACTGCTACGATAGGCGTAGTATCCACGACTACTGGTATTACCGGAGGAACGGGTGGAGTTGGCGGTGTTACCACCAAGACGGTACTATCCTTTTCCGGAACGGTTGGATCTTTTGGTAAAGATGGGTTTATTTTTACTGCAAAAATATCATTACAACAAGCTTTATTTTTTTCTTCTAAATAAAATGAACCCGTTCGATTAGAAGATATATATGCTTGCGTTGAATCCGCATTCAATGTAAAGTAAATATCATTATAACTACTATTCAGTGGATATCCAGTATGTTGAGGTCTCTCCCATTCATTTCCATTATGATTTGCTTGATAAATATCATAACCTCCTAAGCTTTGATATCCTTGGGAACTAAAAAATAAGCTTTGAGATTTTTGATGATAAAATGGCGTGATATCGTCTTTTTCCGTATTAATCGCGGAAAGATTGACTGGAACGCCAAAACCATTTTTTGTTATTTCTACTTGATAAATATCTAAACCACCTTTTCCTTCAGGACGATCTGAGGTGAAATATAGCACTTCTTTTTGCGTAGTTGGATCTAAACCCCAAGTTGGTTGAGTAGCCGTGTACCCTTCCATATTAACTGCTGCTGGTAATTTCTGAGCTGCTCCCCAGCGCTTTCGTTTGTCTTGTTCTCGAAAATAGATCTGACAACGAATATCTACCTTTCCAGAATATTCACAGATTGTATAGTAAATACGTTGTCCATTAGGTGTAAGGCTGGTATGTGCAGTAAGTTTATCGGTTTCATTAAATTTTCTGGTCAGGGGTCGACCTCGTGCCGTTCCCATTTGGTATAAAACTTTTGTCATTCTCCGTGGAGGAATAGACTGATCTTTCGTCATTTTATACCGATAAGAAGAATAGTATAAAGTATCACCATGACGAACTGCTCCAAATTCAGAGTATGGAGTGTTAATTTTTTTGTCTAAATGTGTTATCTCAATATTGTGTGGCTGATTGACCAATGACAACGCCCATTCGCATTCCTCTTGAGCGAGGATCGCTTTATTTTTAAACGCTTCGTTTCGCGTATTTTTAATAAAATCCTTAAATCCATTAATCGCTTTTTGATATTGTCCCATACTTTGATAAGCAGTAGACAACCAAAATTTGGTCAAAGGAAATCGATCTGCTTTTTTATCATTCAAAACCAGCTGGTACTGTTGGACTGCCAAATCGTACGCAAAGAACTGACGAGCTGCTTCTCCATATTGATAGCGGATCTCTGCCTCAGAACCAGGAAAAGCAAGTGCTTCTTCAAAATAATTCATCGCAGAAAAATAGTCGTGCTT
>CALKJE010000165.1 GCA_937995675.1 uncultured Saprospiraceae bacterium | reverse complement strand
AAAATCATCTGCTTGTCCTAACCAGTTAACACCGACTTTAGGTTCTCTAAATGTTTGATGTTCAAAAAAGTAATTAGAGAATTTAAGATAACTCTGATAAGGTTTTACTTTTCGATTTTTGATATCTCCCAACATACCATCTAAGACGAGGTGCCAATCTTTAAATTTCTGTTCTCCATTTTCTAATTTTTTGACCTTAACCAAAGCAGCAAGGTAATCGATAAAATAAGGAGAAGGCCGCATTTTATTGAGCAACATCGCGTTACTGGTCTTCACTAATTGATTGAATTCCTCATCATTAAAGATACCAGCCTTAAACTGTGCTTCGTAGGCTTTATAAGCCTCTTCCATTTTCTTTTGCTTACTGGTGGTCATAAAAGTCTTAAGCTGTTCCATATATTCCGAAGGAACGGCTGAAAACTCACTGAGTTTTTGAGCATTTAATAAAAGAGAAGAGAGGAAAAATAGGGTGGTAAGGAATAAACTTCTTTTGAACATAAGATTAAAATTTTGCCATTTATAATAGCATAGAATCGGGTGAATCAATGATTGTTAAAGAATACTACTTTACAGTACGGAATCTCTTAATTTTTGTTTAAAACCATACAAATCCAGTTTCCGCGGATTTGCACTTCCTTTACAGTAAAGCCTTCTTGTTGGGTGGAATTTTGTAGGAGGTCAGTATCTTGTTGAATAAATCCGGAGATCAGTAAAGAACCGCCCTTATTCAGCTGTTTATATAACGTTGGAAGGCTCTTTAAAATTACGTTTCGGTTGATATTCGCTAGAATTATATCATAATGATTGTTTTCTAGCTGCTCAAGGGTGCCTTCGTAGGTAGAAATCTTGGTACAATTGTTCAGTGTCAGGTGTTCTAAGGTATTTTCGACGGCAGGAGGTTCAATATCGACCGCATCAATGGCATTTGCGCCTAATTTTTCAGCTAAAATGGCCAAAATTCCTGTTCCACAGCCATAATCAAAGACTTTTTTACCGTTAAAATCCAATTTTTCCATCTGATCAATCATCATCCAAGTGGTCGCGTGATGTCCCGTTCCGAAGGCCATTTTAGGCTGAATATGGATTTCATGAGCGACCGGAGGGTCAAAAGATGGGTGAAAATCCGCTCTAATTCCACAAAAATCCTTTACTCGAATCGGTGTAAAATTCGATTCCCAGACAGCATTCCAGTTTTTATAAGGAATAAAAGTCTGTTCAAAACTAAAATTTAAACGTTCTTTCAACTCCTTCAGCTCATTTTGAACCTCCTCAGAGTCATTTTTGGCAGGAATATAAGCTTCCAGCGTTTTTTCGGCTACTTCGAAGCTATCAAAAGGAAGATGTTGAATAAAGGCAAGCAATAATTCAGGTTCCTCCGTGGAAAAGGTGATTTTATGGTAATCCATGACGGTGTGTGTATTTAAATGAATATTCAATATTGGATATTCAATATTGAATATTGATTCTCTTTCTCTTTAAGTTGAGCTAGTTATTTATTTTTGTAATTCCAACATAACTACCTAATCCAGATCTTTTAATTTTAAATTCCTCATAGGAGTTTCCATCAATTTTAATGGTGTCTTTCCCGTTTAAAATCACTATATCCTTTACCTTATTTAAACTAGTGTTTTGACCATGGCCAATATGAGCCATTTCATTTGGCTTTAAGGAGAACCGAAACTGATTTTCGATCGAATCAATCCTGATAATCCTTTTATTCATTTTCTTATAAGTGGAATATTTTATTTTCCTTTTATCAATATTATCTATTCGTAAAATATAGTCTTTGGCCGCTTCTGTAGGTATAGATTTGAGATTTATAATAACCTCAATATCATTCTGAGAATTGTTTAAAAGATAATAGTTGCCGACAATTGAACAGCTGCAAAAAGTAGTCGAAAGAAGTAATAGGGTTATAACTTGTTTCATTTTTTTCTCTGATTCAATATTGATTTAGCTTTTAATCATAAACCTCATTCCGACAACTCTTCAACGTATTCATCAATAAAGCTGTCACAGTCATTGGGCCAACACCACCTGGAACGGGCGTAATAAAGCTACATTTAGGTGCCACTTCGTCGAATTTTACGTCACCTGCCAATCGGTATCCACGTTTGCGAGACGCATCATCAACGCGATTGATTCCTACATCAATTACCACGGCACCTTCTTTCACCATATCACCCGTCACATATTCTGGAATTCCAAGTGCCACAATCAAGATATCTGCTCGTCGGGTATGTTCCGCCACATTTTGCGTGCGACTATGACAAAGCACCACGGTAGCATTACCAGGATTCGCTTTTCGAGAAAGCAAAATACTGATTGGTGTTCCGACAATATTACTTCTTCCTAGCACGACACATTCTTTTCCAGAAATATCAATGTTATTTCGATCCAACATCTGAACGATTCCAAAAGGCGTAGCTGGTAAATAGGAGGGGAGACCTTGCGCCATTCTTCCAAAATTGGTAGGATGGAAACCATCTACATCTTTTTTGGGATCAATCGCGAGGGTGATTCGCTGTTCGTTGATATGCTTAGGGAGCGGGAGTTGTACAATAAAGCCGTCAATTTCTGGATCTTTATTGAGTTTATCTACGATCTCTAAAAGTTCGCTTTCTGTCGTTTCTGGTCCACGTTCAATTAACGTAGAATTGAAACCAACTTTCTCACAGCTTTTTACTTTATTTCGAACATATACCTGAGAGGCTGGATCGGCTCCGACGAGCACCGCCGCTAAATGAGGAGGACGATTTCCTTCCGCTACATAGGCTGCTACCGTTACGGCAATTTCTTCTTTTATGGTGGTGGCCAGTTGACGACCGTCGATTAACTGCATAGTTTTAAACGCTATTGGTGATGGGCGCAAAGGTACTATTTATGTGGTTAAGAGATAGCTAAGATTTGAATAAAATTTGTACTAAATATGGTCGTATTTTGGTCAAAAATAAGCCACCTTTTGGTTTTTATCTTACCAGCAGATCAGTTTTAAGCTTTAAACTCACGGATAAAGAAATTTAATTATTTGCTGGACTTTTGTTATATGCAGCGTAATTAATTACTTTTGACCTTAAAAATTAACAAATGAAATATACTTTTTTAGTCTTAATGAGCTTTTTCTTATCAGGGATTATGCTGGCACAAGTGGACAGTGGATATGTAGATATCAAAAAAGGTCAGCTCTTTTATCGGACTTATGGAGAAGGGGAACCACTTTTGGTTATTGTTGGAGGATCAGGAATAGGGAGTGATGGATATAAGGTTTTTGGTGAAGAATTATCCGCCAATCGAATGGTTATATTGTTTGACCAGAGAAGATGTGGGAGATCATTGGTTAAAGGTCCTTATCTTGGTCAAGAAAAAGAAACTAAAAGGATTATTGAAGATATAGAAAAACTTAGAATTCATCTTAAAATCGAGCAATGGGATATTTTAGGACAGACCAATGGAGCATTATTGGGTATGGATTATATTTACAAGCATCCTGAAAGGGCCAAAAAAATTATTATTGCTTCTGCTGAGGGATATGATTTGGAGTATGGAGTCGGCATCCAAAAAACCAAAGATGTACCTGAAAAAGACCTTACTGATTTAGAATTAATGATTAAAGAAGAGATGGAAAAAGAAATGAAAAAGAAAAATCATTCTGTCAGCCGAATTAAAAAACTTAGCGCTGCCTTGAGAGCACGATATAGTATATATAATCCAGAAAATATTCCCGTAATGGCCAATTGGTGGCTTAATGAAGCCAGTTTTAATTCCGATAGCTATCGTGAAGTTGTTAGCTATGGATCATTTAGAAGAAAACAAAATAAAAATAAACAGCTGGTAAGCCAATTTGCTCAATTTAAAAATCCAGTATTGGTTATTCACGGAGCCGAAAGTTTTATGAACTTTTTAAATCCACAGCGCAATGCTGAAATATTTCCTAATTCTGAGATGGTTTTAATAGAAAAATGTGGTCATACCATGTTTATTGATGCCAAAGAAGAATTTTTTAAATCGATCAATGATTTTCTAAATAAAGAATTGGAATAAATCTAATTCGAATCAGTGATTGAAAAAATGAATATTGGTTGAAACAAAAAAATAGTAAGATGAAGGTGATTTTAAGTTTGTTAATAAGTTTGTTCCTTTCTGGACATATGCTTGCGCAAGTGGACAGTGGATACGTAGATATCAAAGGAGGTCAGCTCTTTTATCAGACTTTTGGAGAAGGAGAGCCACTGTTGGTTATTTGTGGAGGAGGATCGATGGGAAGTAAAGGATATAAGGTTTTCGGAACCGAGTTGTCTATCAATCGGATGGTTATCCTATTTGATTCACGAGGTATTGGAAGGTCCGTATCTAAAATCGAAAATAGATACACTAGAGATGGCCGTGCTGTACTGGAACTAGAGGATATTGAAGCGCTTAGAAAGCATCTTAAAATCAAGAAATGGGATATTCTGGGGCAGACATTCGGAGCGAAAACAGCGATGGAATACATTTATAAACATCCTGATCAGGTAAATAGGTTTGTTATATCTTCTGCATTTGGGTTTGGCCTGAATGATAAATCATCTACTCAAGAAAGGAAAATGGTATCAGATGATAAATATGCTTCTATTATAGCGATGGTAAAAGACGAATTGATGGTGGAGTCCAAAAAAGAAGACCTTCTAAAAGTCGATTGAAAAGATTGAATGCTGCCATTAACTCACGTTATAGCATTTATAACCCAGAGAGTATTCCTAAAATAATAAATTGGTGGCTTAATGAAACCAGCATGGCAGACTTTGATATAGTTTTTCCAATGCCTACAGAAAAGGATTGGGAAAGGATCCGGAAGAGAGAGGCAAAAATGATAGATCAGTTTGCTTTATTTAACAATCCAGTTTTGGTCATTCACGGGAAGGAAAGCTACATGAATTATTTACATCCCGAACAAAACGCCTCCATATTTCCTAATTCAGAAATGATTTTATTAGAGAAATGTGGTCATGTGGTATTTATTGATGCGAAAGAAGAATACTTCAAATCAATCAATGATTTTCTAAATAAAGAATCAAAATAATTCAATATATCTAATGTGAATCAGGGGTTGAATTTCTAATTAAAAATAAAAAAGGGCTTTGGAAGATGCTTCTTGCCGCTTGCTTTTTGCTATTTGCTTCCCTCGACCGCGATTGAAGGGAGCAAGAAGCAAAATATCCCAAATTGAACTAGAAGATGATGTTTCTTTAATTCATATATTTATTTCCAACCCCTGATTCGCATATCTAATTAAAATAGTGATCTTTTCAATTTTATTCACAAATAAATCACATTTCTATCACCAAAAGACTTATCTTTGTGTCTTATCAATTCAAAATTTCAGATTATTAATTTATGGGCGGTACAAGTATTAT
>CALKJE010000164.1 GCA_937995675.1 uncultured Saprospiraceae bacterium | reverse complement strand
AGCTTGTGCAGGTGGTGCTATAAATATTGTTCAAGGAGATCCAAGTCCAATCGATTTAACCAATGATGAGGAGATTATTTTAAATATTATCGAATATCAGGATGATGGTGGCTGTGGTATTCCCCCAAGTCCTAAGACCATTAAATTGGTAAGACAGTAGGGAGAAGTGTTAGTAAGTTTACAAATTATTAAGAATTAATGTTGAAAAGTTTCGAGATTTAAAGTTTAAAATAATAAAAAAATCCCCGCCAGTTAATCATAACTGACGGGGATTTTATTTGCGAGAAAGCTGCCTTAGTTCAATAACTCATAAACACCCGCAATCCCTTGACCACCACCTACACAGGCAGTAACCATTCCGTATTTTTGATTGCTACGACGCATCTCGTTAAATAACTGAGTACTCAACTTCGCTCCTGTACATCCCAGCGGATGTCCTAGTGCGATTGCACCACCATTTACATTCACGATATCTGGATTCAATCCTGCCTCTTGGATAACTGCCAAAGACTGTGCAGCAAAAGCTTCATTCAATTCAATCGCATCAATATCGCCAAGTGATAAACCAGCTTGCTTTAATGCTTTTGGAATCGCAGCACAAGGACCAATTCCCATATACAAAGGATCAACGCCTGCTACCGAACAAGAAGCCAATCGAGCAATCGGTTCTAGATTAAATTGCTTAACCATGCGCTCGCTCATCACTAATACAAAAGCAGCACCATCAGAAGTCTGTGAAGAATTTCCAGCCGTTACTTTTCCACCCGTTTTAAACACGGCACGTAGCTTACTCAATCCTTCCACCGTCGTTGTTCTTCTTACGCCTTCGTCCGTATCCACCACATGCTCCGTTTCTACGCGCTTATCATCTTTAACAAAAATATTCTTAACCGTAACTGGTACGATCTCGTCTTTAAATTTTCCACCATCGATCGCAGCGGCAGCTTTTACGTGAGAGTTATAAGCAAATTCATCCGCCATCTCTCGAGTAATTCCGTACTTCTCAGAAACTGCTTCCGCAGTCGCTCCCATACTAGATAAATAGTTAGGCGTCGTAGAAGCTACTTCATAACTTGGCGCTAACTTATATCCCGTCATTGGAATCATACTCATACTTTCCGTTCCACCAGCAAGGTAACATTCACCCATACCAGCTTTGATTTTTGCGACAGCAATAGAAACGGTTTCTAATCCACTTGCGCAATAACGATTAACCGTCATTCCTGGAACTGGTTTTCCTAAAGCGCGAACAGAAATCTGTCGTCCAATCTGAAAACCTTGCTCGCCTTCTGGATTCGCACAACCAACAATTACATCGTCAATTAAATGCGGATCAAAATTTGGCGTTTGTTCCATCATATGTTTTACAACTCTTACGGCTAAGTCATCTGAACGGAAGTTTTTAAAACTTCCTTTTTTAGCACGACCTACCGCACTTCGATATGCTTTTACAATATATGCGTCCATTTTTATTTTAATTTTTTATGTAAAAAATTGCTATTGGCCCTGCCTGCCGGCAGGTTTTTACCTTTAGCTTTTTGCCCTCTTCTGACGCGGGGCGTACGTGTTAAATTGCTTGCTCTTGATTCTTCAATAAAAGAAAATTTTAATTTTCTTTCTTCACGATAAAAGAGGGCAAGAAGCCAGCAGCAAATAGCCCTTAGTTTCTCAACGGCTTATTCGTCTGCAACATGTGCTGGATTCTTTCCTGCGTCTTTTGTTCGCCACAAAGACTCAAGAATGCTTCCCGCTCGATGTCCAGTAAATATTGTTCTGAAACCGTTTGTGGTCCACTCAAGTCACCACCACAGAGTACGTAAGAGATTTTCTTCGCAATCTTAATGTCGTGCTCACTTGCGTAGTTTCCAAGTTTCAATTCGTTCGCAAAAGTATAAAGTGCACCTAGTCCGTTTCGTCCTAAAACTTTGATGTCTTTTCGTGCGAGAGGTTGCGTATATCCGTCAGCTAGTTCTAAAACTTTCGCTTTTGCTTCTGCAATATTACGACCAGCATTCATGACGATTTCATCTCTGCCTTTTACCAAATATCCCATTTTGTAGGCTTGAGCAGCAGAAGTACTCACGCTAGCCATTGCAACCGTTTTGGTACTTTCGATTAATTTAGGAATAATTACATCTCCTGAATACATACTGTCAGAAAGTCGTACCGCAAATTCTTTGGTACCACCACCACCAGGAATTAATCCAACACCAACTTCTACTAAACCGATATAAGATTCAGCAGCAACCATGGCTGCATCACAGTGCATGATTGTTTCGCAACCACCACCAAAGACATAACCTTGTGTAGCCGCTACGACCGGAATACTAGAATATCGACAACGCATCGTTGTTTTTTGGAAGAAGTCAACTGCCATATTTAGCTCGTCAAATTCTTGCTGGAAAGCATACATTCCAATCATCATCAAATTGGCACCTACTGAAAAGTGCGTAGCATTGTTTCCAATCACCAATCCTTTCCAACCTTCTTCTTCTGCAATTCGGATACTTTCGTTGATACCACGTAGGACGCCTTCTCCAATAGAATTCATCTTACTAGTAAATTCTAAACACAACACACCTTCTCCGATATCGTGTAATGTGATTTCTTCATTTTTATAAACAGGCGGTAATTCGCGGTAATTATCCAATTGGATAAATGCATCTCCACCCGGTACCGTCTTATAAGATTTAGAAGCAGCATCGTAGTATTTACGTTGACCATTTTCTGATTTATAAAAACTAGTATTTCCGGCTGCTAACATTTCCGTTACCCAAGGAGCAATTGTTTCTCCTTCTTTCTTCGCTAGTTCTACTGCAGATGCAACACCAACGGTATCCCAATATTCGAAAGGACCATACACCCATGCAAAACCTGCACGTACGGCATCATCAATACTATATAAATTGTCTGCAATTTCTGGAATACGATTAGACACGTAAGCAAATAATCCAAGCAAAGAACGTCGGATCAATTGTCCACCTTCATCTTCCGCATTGAAAAGGAATTTAATTTTTGCTTCTTGATTTTCAATTTGTTTAAGATCTTTTAGACTCGCGAGATTTGGTCGCTGCGTCGGAGCATACTCATGTGTTTTAAGATTTAAACCAAGAATGACCGGACGACCCTTTGCATCTTTCTCTTTGGTTTTTTGGTAGAATCCCTTTTTAGTTTTATTACCATAGAATTTATTATCCAATAAAAACTTCATATAGTCTGGCGCGTTGAAAGCACCAACCTGTTCGTCATTAGGACAATTTTCTTTGATTCCTGCCATTACTTTTGCAGCAGTATCCAAACCTACTAAATCACCTAGTCGGAAAGTTCCCGTCTTAGGACGACCGATCGCAGGACCAGTTAATTTATCTACCGTACTAATATCAAGACCAAGCTCATCGGTTAATTGATATATTTTCGCCATCGCGTAAACACCAACACGGTTGGCGATAAAGGCTGGCGTATCTTTACAAAGTACTGTTTGCTTTCCTAAAAATAAATCTCCATAATGCATAAAGAAATCAATTACACCAGGATCTGTATCCGGCGTAGGAATGATTTCTAATAATCGTAAATAACGTGGAGGATTAAAAAAGTGCGTACCGCAAAAATGCTTCTTGAAATCATCACTACGACCTTCGGACATTAAATTGATCGGAATCCCAGAAGTATTAGAACTAACGAGCGAACCTTTTTTGCGGAATTTATCGACTTTCTCAAAAATGATTTTTTTGATATCTAATCTTTCTATCACCACTTCGATAATCCAGTCACAATCTTCTATCTTAGAAAAATCGTCATCAAAATTTCCGGTTGTAATCCGACTAGCAAACTTTTTATTGTAAAGTGCAGCTGGACGAGACTTTAGTGCAGCAGCCAAAGAGTCATTGGCCATTTTGTTACGAGCAGCAGGCTTGTCTTTTTGATCATCGGCTAAATCTCGAGGGACCATGTCAAGCATCAATACATCAAGACCAATATTGGCAAAGTGGCAAGCAATTCCGGATCCCATGATCCCGGAGCCAAGTACGGCTACTTTTTTGATTTTTCGGGAGCGAAGCGCTGCATCTGAATTGGATGCTTTGACTGTAGGTACAGCAGGCGCAGTTGTTTCTGGCATAGGTAAAGCGTTTTAATTTATTTTAGGAAAATATTCTTTTAATAGAATTTTAGCGAATTTTCGCTAAACGATACAAATATAAGGTTATTTTATTGGTATTTAAGTTGAAAATGATGCGAATAGCATACCATTTAAAGAATTTTAGAGGGAGTCTAGGTAAAAAATAAGCACCACAACATAGTATTATTGATTTTACTTTGGAAGTTGTTTAAGAATGTTCACAAAAGGTGAGGGTAAGTGCTTGATAACGTGGGCGATGCTCATATTTCTTTGCGTAGCCGTAGCTACGGAAATAAAAATAGCAGAAGATCCACGTTGTCAATGACTTATCCGTAACCATTGTGCTTCATTTTTAAACAACTTCATCATATTCATTAAGTATTTAATGAAAAAAAAGGGTTGAATGTTTCTGGAAAAGACTGGAAAGAGAGTGATAAGTAAGGGGACTTATAGAATATGGCCGGATTGGGGACTGTCCAATAAACTGTATCAAAATAAATTAAAAACTTCAAAAACAACTTCAACCTCAACCTCAAATCCTAAAAACGGAGACTTGTAATTAATTGATATTCAGGTTGCTAAAGATTTTTTTTTTACGTTAAAGAGAAATTTGAAATTGTTTTTGAAGTTGCAGTTGCGCTTGAAAAACACGAAATCTAGAACAGTCCCCCTAATTGGATCAAGGTTATTTACCTTTTTAGGTAACTTCTTAATAAAAATCTTTAATTTTAGCGCTCGAATTAAAGGAATTTTTATACCTATAAAATTAATCTGAGAAACAAGACGTTATTTACGTTAAAAACTAAAAACCTATGCTTTATAACTCAATTTTATTATTTCAAGGAGAAGACGGTGCTGAAAGTGCACAGAGTTTACTAGGAATCATTACGGAAGGAGGACCATTAGGAATTATCATTGTGGGAATCTTACTAGTCTTGTCTTTTATCGCTTTATACATTTTCTTCGAAAGATATGCTACGATCAATCGTGCTGGAAAAATCGATGAAACTTTCATGAATAATATCCGCATGAATGTAGCGGCTGGAAATATTGCTGCAGCTCGAGCATTGTGTCAAACGACGGATTCACCAGTAGCACGAATGGTAGAAAAAGGATTGAAAAGAATAGGAAAGCCATTACGTGATATCGATGCGGCCATCGAAAATGTTGGAAACTTAGAAATTTTTAAACTTGAAAAAAATCTTTCTAAACTAGCAAGTATTGCCGGTGCTGCACCAATGATTGGTTTCTTTGGTACCGTGACGGGTATGATTATGGCCTTTTACCGAATGGCAACCGAGCAAAACGTAACACCAGATGTACTAGCAGGTGGTATTTACCAAGCCCTAGTAACAACTGCTTTTGGTTTAGCAATCGGTATTTTTGCTTTTGTTGGTTATAACATTCTAGTTGCCAACGTAGAAAAAGTAATCTACGAAATGGAACGAACAACTACTGAATTCATGGATCTGCTACAAGAACCAATGGAGTAAAAAATAACTATTGGCTTTTAGTCATTCGTTATTAGCTGCGTTATATCATGCTAGTTCTAAAATAACTGCAGTAAAAAATTCAAACAAACTCCATAATCAACTCAATCATGGGATTAAAAAAAAGAGCAAAGGTAAGTGCTGAGTTTAGTATGTCTTCTTTGACAGACATCATCTTCTTGCTGTTGATATTCTTTA
>CALKJE010000163.1 GCA_937995675.1 uncultured Saprospiraceae bacterium | reverse complement strand
GCGCAAATCGAACGTATATATTTATTGTAAACATGTTTCTATTTTTAAACAACTACTTTGTCTATCAAAGATACAAAAATCCTCGAATTCTTTAAAGTTGATTTAAAATGATGACTTTAGTGTGAATTTGATGATTAGAAGAGGAACAAATTTTTAAGCTAGTCCTTTCTCTAGACGGCCGATATGTTCTTTGATAATTAAATCACTGGTTTCGAAACTCTTGGCTTTATCCAAGTACTTCTTGGCTTCAGACCGATCCTTGGCTTGATAAGCAAAGTTGGATAAATTGATCGCTGCCAGTGCATTATCGGTGGGTGTTCGCAAACCAATTTCTAAGGCCTGGGATAGATGTCGCTGCGCATGTGGAACGGCATTTCGTTGTGCGGCAATCATCCCTTTGGTAAAATGGTAATAGGCACGATGTTGCTTAAGTAACCACTCTGGCTTTTTTACTTGATCAATCAACTGCTCCGCCTTATCTAATTGACCACTGCGTAGCAACATAAAGGCTGCTGAAACATTACTCGTCAGAAAATGTGTCAATAACAATAGAACCCCAGCAACATATAGATACCAAGCCGTACCAATTCCCTCAACGACATGAAACCAAATCGCTAGCCCTAAAAATACAATCACCAATAGAAAACGAATACGAGCTACAAACATAGGGGAGAGGTTTTGAGTTAGTGAGTTACAAATTACAAGTTTTGAGTTAGTGAGTTTTGGGTTTGGTAATAATGAATAACTGACCTTTCGCAAGCGAAAGATTTTGAAAATAGATTTTTTTTACTATAAGCTACCTCAAAAGAGAGATAGCTTCAAGCGGGATTGCTGAAGAACTAGGTTGAAATTTTTTCAATTTCTGTAGCTCCTCAAAAGCCGCTTTTATTGCTTTAAGGTACAGTCTAGACTTAAGCGCAAAATGATTGGTATTTTCTTTCAACTTGAGGAATTCAAGTTTACAAAAAGCAATCATAGAGGCAAAGATGTGATTAGACTGGGTTACCTCGTACTTAGTTGGTGACCTTTCCAATCCAGCATTTTGCTTGAGCGATTTGTGGAATACTTCTACGTTCCATCGTTTTTTATAGATAGTAGAAATAGCTTGTTGGGATAAACTCAGATCGTTTGTTACCAGATACAATTCGCCGCTTGAACCGTCTATGTTTTTAAAGACTTGTTTGGTAAGTAGTACCTCAAAAGAGAGGCCTTTGATCCAAACTTTGTAAACGCGGTTAGCTTGTAAATCTAGTTGACCGACTTTGGTGAATTTACCTTCCAGCTTTGCCTGTTTGCTCAACGCTACTGTACGGTTGGATTTAAGTGCTCCTACAAAGAATCGTTTAAGTTTGTCATTTACAAACTCAAAATTTTCTTTAGAGGAAAACCAGGTATCCCAAAGCACATATTTGAACTTTAACTCATTGTGTTGCACCAAAATACGCAGTCGTTCTCTCAGTAATTCATTTTTACTTACTGAGCTACGCCGCTTCTCTTTTTTAGCTTTTTGATCATAAAATTTTTCTGTTTTTTCGATGATCTCAAAAGAAGCTGGAATAGACATACTTTGGCCATTGTCCAGCTCGGTGTGGTATAAAAAGTTCAAAATGTTAATGCCTTTGATACTGCGATTTTGTGAATGATCCCAATGCCAGCTAATTATATCATTCTCTGTTGAATGGGGTTTTTCCATAATCACATCATCAATGGCTAGAATCGCATCATCTCTTTCGATTTTGCGAATGATTTTTTTGACCATCTTCCAGAAGTCTTTTTGCGTAAACTTACCCTGCGCTAAAAATCTACTGATTTGGTCGTGACTGTATCCTTGGTCTAGCATCTTTGATAATCCTGTGGCAGTAACTAATTGAAAGGAACTTAACAGAAAGTCACTATAGATGTCTAATATTTGCGGGTGCTTCATATTACTATACTTTTGATACTTTAATTCTAAAGCTTTAATTCTAAAGCTTTAATCTAGTAATTTTATCCCGCTCTTAATACTTTTTTTGTCTTTACATAAAATTTGGCCTGCGAAAGGTCAGTGATTAATTAGAAATTTAATTCCTGATTCGCATAAGTAACCAAAGCCATGAATTTTATTGCAATAAATACTGTTAAAATTAAGTTTCAACTTCTGAAAAATCAACCCCTTGTTTTGATCTCAAAACAATTTATTATGACAGATTGTTATTTGGGTTTGTAGGAATGAAATCCCGTCGATTATAAAAAAACGGGTAATTTTGCAGAACTTTTTAAGTTTATTATCTCTCAATATAGGGTAGTCTCACTTTTTTAAGTCATACTAATAGATAACGGGCATCACCCCTCGTTGTCGCACAGAATTAGCCTGTTATGCAAACTAAAACACTTCACGGTCTTTTTACAGTTTTATTTATTCTGAGTTCCGCTTTTGCTTTAATCGGACAGCAATCTGTCACGATTTCTGGTAAAGTAGTCGATGAATTTGGAGATGGCCTTCCTGGGGCTACCGTAACTTTCCCTGGAACAGGTATTGGTATTACCACTGAACTAGATGGTACTTATACCCTCAAAACAGATTCGCCTGGTGCCACTCTTGAAGCAAGTTATATCGGATATGCCGCTCAGACTAAAAACGTTTCTGCGGAAGCAGTACAAGTCATTAATTTTAAATTAGGAGACAGTGCATTAGAGCTTGAGACCGTGGTGGTTAGAGCGAAAAAAGGAAAGTACCGAAAAAAGAATAATCCTGCCGTCGCGTTGATGAAAAACGTGATTGCTAATAAAGATGATAACCGACTTGAAGCTTATGATTATTATCAACATGATGTCTATGAGAAGATAGAAATGGATTTGAATAATATTTCTGAAAAGTTTAAAAATCGAAAGATCTTTAAAAAGATGAAATTTATTTTCGATTATGTAGATTCTACCAGTACGGATCAAAAACCTTATCTCCCAATTTACTTACAGGAGAACAAAGGAACGGTCTATTATCGAAAATCTCCCGAATCAAAAACAGAATACCGAGCAGGACAAAAGCTCACAAAATTACAAGGTTATTTGGACGATGAGTCCCTTTCCAATATTATGGAAAAACTCTACCAAGAGGTGAATATTTACAATAATAATATCGAGTTGGTAACGGCTCAATTTGTTAGCCCGCTTTCCTTTTTTGCACCTGACTTTTATGCCTTTTATATTGAAGATACTTTAGACTTTCAAGGCAAACAAGTAATCGACGTTTCTTTTATTCCGCGTAATAAACAGAACCTCGGCTTTTTAGGAAACTTATATGTAGCCATCGATTCTTCTTATCGAGTCATGAAAGTGGACATGGGAATCGTCGATGAAATTAATTTGAATTTTGTCAAAGACATTCAAATCGAACAAGAGTTTAAAGATGTAGGAGACAACCAATGGGTCGTTCATAAAAACAATGTACTGATAGAATACAACCTATCTAAAAAAGGAATGGGATTCTATGGTCGTCGGTCGGTTGTCAATGATAATTTCGTTTTTAATCAACCCGCGGATAAAGATAAATATGGAAGCACCGAAAATGTGGTCCTGCTTAAAAAAGCGAAAAAGCAAGACGAGGAGTTTTGGACTAATAACCGAACGGTTCCGTTGACCGAATCTGAAGCGAACACTTATTATATGATGGATACGCTTCAAAGAGTGCCTGCCTTTAAACGAGCCGTTAAATTGGTCTCCTTTTTATTAACGGGATATACGGCAGTTGGACCGGTAGATATTGGACCTGTTAACGCCTTTTATAGTTTTAATCCGGTAGAAGGATGGCGACCACGATTGGGAGGACGAACGAATTTAAAATTTAATAAAAAACTCCAGCTCGAAGGATATATGGCGTATGGAGTTAAGGATAAAAAATTCAAACATCAAGGTTTGGTTACTTATTCTTTTAATGAAAATTTTGAAGAATATCCCAGACATTTTATACGGTTTGGAACCGAAAGAGAAACCCGGTTTCCAGGACAAGTATTGAGATATTTTGGAGAAGATAATTTTTTCCTTTCTTTTCGAAGAGGAAATAATACTCGGATGATTTTTCACGAAGCGCAGACCTTTGATTATTTTTTAGAGACTAAGAATAATTTTGAATTCAATCTGATTCTTGAACGCCGAAGAAGACAGGCTTATGGAACCTTGAAGTTCGATTTTGCAGCAAATGGAACAGACCAAACTGTAGAGTCCGTGCGCACTTCCCAAATTGGATTAAGAGTGAAGTGGTCTCCAAATGCGCAATACTGGAATGGTAAATCATTAAGAATCGCGATGTTTAACCGATATCCTATTCTAACATTTGATTATAAAGTAGGCATCAAAGGAGTCTTAGGAGGAGAGTATAATTATCAAGCAGTTAACCTAAAAGTCTTCAAGCGTTTTTATCTATCGGTTTTAGGATATACCAACTTTGAAATAGAAGGAGGAAAGATATTTGGTGATCGTTTGCCTTATTTCTTATTGCATTTGCCACGAGCCAATCAGTCCTTTGCCTATCAGATTTTTGCTTTTAACTTGGTTAATTTCTTAGAATTTTCTAGTGATGAATATTTTACTTGGAATATAGAACATTACTTTAATGGATTCTTTTTTAATAAAATCCCATTATTCCGAAAACTAAAGCTAAGAGAATTAATTTCTGTCAAAGGATTATACGGAAGATTGACCGACCAGAATAATCCAGAAGTTGATCCTTCGCTCATTCAATTTGTCAAAAATGACAATGGGGATCCGATTACTTATACGTTAGAAAACAAACCTTATATCGAGGCAAGTGTCGGGATCAGTAATATCTTTAAGTTTTTAAGAGTGGATTTAGTACGTAGAATGACCTACCTAGATCAACCGAATGTACCAAGTTTATGGGGTGTGAAAGGATTAGCGATCAGAGGCAGATTCCACGTAGAGTTTTAATAAATCAACGAAAAGATGTACCTTTGCCGATGATTATTTTAGGAGTAAATGCCAACTCCTTTGTACGCTAATCACTCATCCCTCTGAACAGCAATTTCATTCATAATAATGATTGCTAATATTAAGTAAAAAAACGGTCTGACAGCTACGCTAAAATTAAAAAATGAATACCATTAATTCGTTGTGAGTTATTGATTGTTACATACTTAAATATTTAATTAAAACATAATGCTATGTTGAAAAAGTACGGACAAATATTAGTCTACAAAATTATCGAACCTTTAATCGGACTGTTGATCAAAATGGGAATTACACCTAACATGATCACTTCGATGGGACTCATCCTGAATTTTGTCGCCATGCTAATTCTGATCTACGGAGCAGAATTTGGTGCCCGAAACGATTATTCTTACGTTGGTTGGGCCGGTTTTACCATTCTTTTAGCAGGTTTATTTGATATGATCGACGGTCGTTTGGCTAGAGTAGGGAATATGGCGCATCCTTTTGGAGCGCTTTATGACTCTGTTTTAGATCGCTACAGCGAAATGGTCATGTTTTTAGGAATTTGCTACTATTTGGTAGCACAGGACTACTTCTTAAGCTCCATCTTTGCTTTTATCGCAATGATCGGTTCTGTGATGGTTAGTTATACCCGAGCTCGGGCAGAAGGATTGGGCGTTAATTGTAGTGTAGGATTGATGCAACGACCAGAACGAATTCTTATAATCGGTATTTCAGCTATTCTTTGTGGCCTCTTTTCAGGCGTAATGGGAGGAGATTATAAAGTATATGTTGATTTCTTACCTTTTGGTGTCTTTGAAACAGTTTCTGTTTTTACCATGCCAATTGCTATCTTAGCCGTATTATCTAATATTACTGCATTACGTAGATTAATGTACAGTCGTGAACGACTTCTATACCCTGAAAAAAAGGACAAAAATTTGAAGCGGGCATGATAAAAGAAAAGAGGTATATGACTACCTTTGCCCCAGCTACTTTCGGTATTTTTTAACCGCACTGAAATGAATTTTTAAAATGAACAACAATTTTTTAGCACGAACGGAATACTTCAAATCTGACGAAAAACAACCTCACGTAGAACGTTGTCAGAAAATGATCAAAGACCATCCGGAAATTGCTACCTTATTTGGTCGCCAACCTTGGACATTTGCCATCTTACTTTGTCTAGTTACTTTGCAATTCAGCATCGCTGCTTATATGGGGACGCTAGGTCTTGGATATTGGTGGGCTGCCTTGATTGTTGCTTGGATTGTTGGAGCATTTGCCAATCATAATATGTATGTGGTTATTCACGAAGCAACCCACAACTTAGTTTTCAAAAGTCGTCTAGCCAACCGTTGGGTAGTGATCTTAGCCGATTTAGCCAATGCGATTCCTGGTGGACAAGGATTCAGCACTTACCATCTTAAGCACCATGCACATCAAGGGGAGCACGAGATGGATACAGACCTTGCTGGATATTGGGAAGCAAAATTAGTCGGAAACTCTTGGTGGAGAAAATCACTCTGGTTATTATTCTTCCCTGTTTTCCAAATCGGTCGTGCTTATCGAGTAGAGAATGTCAACACTTTCACCAAATGGGTTTTAATAAATATCGCTTGTGCGGTAGTGGTAGACATCGCCATGATTTACTTCTTTGGCTGGAATGCCATCGTTTATATGGTAGGCTCTATGTTCTTCTCGCTTGGCTTACACCCGTTAGGTGCACGTTGGGTCCAAGAACATTATACACTTGACGGAGAACAGGAAACGCATAGCTACTATGGACCATTAAACAATATTTCTATGAATATTGGTTACCACGTAGAACACCATGATTTTCCAGCGATTCCGTGGACCAATATTAAAAAACTCAAAGCGATGGCTCCAGAATATTACGACAACTTACGATCGCATAATTCTTGGTTTAGCCTTTGGTTAGAATTTATTTTTAATCCAAAATATTCGCTTTTTTCAAGAGTGACCCGTGAAAATGGGAAAAATAAAGTAGTGGTGGAGATTGGAAAATCTTCTAAACAAACTGCTTCTGCTTTTAGTGGCAACTAGCACGGTTAGTGTCTGAGCGAAAGAGAAATTTTTTGTTTGTTTACAATGTTTATTTGTTTAATCGTTTAGTTCTCCAAATCAGAAAGATAAACGATTAAACAAATAAACGATTAAACAAGTAAACAGAAAAGCCAAAATTAAATCATTCTAAAGAACCAAGATTGTATTAAGAAGCTGTTATCCTCTTTACAATTTTAAACAGTCTTAAATGAAAAAACTATACGTATCCAATAAAGACGAATCCGTTCGATTATTCGAGAGTGATTTTTTGGAGAAATTTACACACGTACATTACTTAACACCCGTGGTCGTTTTCGGACCAGTGGTTGCCTATTTTCTGTACCTTAGTGTGATGCATCCAGCATTGAGCATCCTTGCTGGATTAGGGATGTTAGTGGCTGGAATTATTGCTTGGAGTTTTACAGAATACTTCTTGCATCGATTTGTTTTTCACTATCATCCAACTTCCGAGTTTGGACAAAGAATCCATTTTTTATTGCACGGTGTGCACCATGATTATCCTAATGATTCTAATCGTTTGGTCATGGCACCGTTGATTTCCATTCCTTTAGCATTTGCTTTTTATTATGGATTTAAAACCATTATTCCTATCCATCTATTATATCCTTATTTCGCTGGTTTTGTAGCTGGCTATATCTTTTATGATACCTTACATTATGCATTGCACCACCTTGATTTTAAGAGTAAGTGGTGGATTGCATTAAAGACGCATCATTTAAAACATCACTTTAAGGAGCCCAACAAAGGGTATGGTGTGAGTTCCCCAGTTTGGGATGTTATTGTAGGATCAAATTTTGTAAAAAAGGAGAAGGTTGGAAACAAGGAAAGCATCAATTCTGGAAGGGTCTAAGGAATTAACACAAGAAAAAGCGTTTCAGCGATTTACCTCAAAAAATGTTTTGGTGGGAGCGCTGTTAACCATACTATATTTAGCTGCCGTAATCGGTCTAATGAAATTGCGCGACGATCATGTAATGCTGCTCGTGGTGCTTTGGATCGCTTATTTTGCACATCCGGTAAGCCGAAAAATATTTTACGGCTTCGTTTGGATTTTGCTTTATTGGCTAATTTATGATTCCCTCCGGGTCTATCCCAATTATGTGGTAAATCCGGTACATGTTGCCGAACCTTACAACTTAGAATTGGCTTGGTTTGGAATAATGGAAGGAGGACAATTATTGACACCCAATCAATATTTTGCCAATCATCAATCTACCTTTATGGATGTGATGTGTGGAGCATTTTATTTATCTTGGGTACCAGTACCATTCGCGTTTGCGCTCTATTTATATTTTAGAGATAAGGGAATGATGTTACAATTTACATTCTCCTTTTTTCTAGTAAATATGTTAGCCATCGCAATTTATTATATTTACCCCGCGGCACCACCTTGGTATGTAGAAATGTATGGACTGGATGTTGAAAAATTTAATATTCCTGGCCAAGCAGCTGGGTTACTAAAGTTTGACGAATTTGTCGGACTAGATATTTTTAAAGGCATGTATGAGAAAAACGGAAATGTATTCGCGGCCATTCCTTCCATGCATTCTGCCTTCCCAATACTGACTACTTACTTCGCGTTAAAAAAGAAATTATACCCTGCGGCGTGTTTCTTCTTTCTAACGATCATCGGCATCTGGCTGGCTGCTGTTTATACGTACCACCATTATTTTGTGGATGTATTAGCAGGAGGATTGACAGCCATTGCAACTATTTTGATCGTTGAAGGTCTTTTGAAAACTCGAGCTCGTCAGTGGTACACTAATTATAAAAAACTATTGCTTTAAGATATGAATAAATTAACCTCCCGCATGGCGCGCTATGATGCGCCTCAAAAAGCCAAAGCTGCTGGTGTGTATCCTTACTTTAGAATGATACAATCCGAGCAAGATACGGAAGTGATCATCGACGGTAAAAAAGTGTTGATGTTTGGATCTAACTCTTACCTTGGATTAACGAATCACCCAAAACTTAAAGAGGCTTCTATTGCAGCGATTAATAAATATGGTTCTGGTTGTGCTGGATCTCGTTTCTTGAATGGAACGTTGGACTTGCATATTGAGTTGGAAGAAAAGCTAGCCAAATTTGTAGGTAAAGAAGGAGCATTGGTTTTTTCTACCGGTTATCAGGTAAACCTTGGAGTGCTGTCTTCAGTTACTTCTCGGAAAGACAATATCATTTTAGATGAATTGGATCACGCCTGTATTATCGATGGAGCAAGATTGTCTTTTGCTCGTCCACTAAAATATCGTCACAATGATATGGAGTCGTTGGAGAAAATGCTACAACGTCACCAAGATGTAGAAGGTCTAAACTTGATCGCAGTAGATGGCGTATTTAGTATGGAAGGAGATATCGCCAAACTAGACGAAATTGTTAAGCTTGCCAAAAAATATGGTGCAAATATTATGGTCGATGATGCACACGGTCTAGGAGTAGTAGGGAAGGCCGGAAGAGGAACCGCGGATCATTTTGGATTAACGGATGATGTTGATTTAATCATGGGAACTTTTAGTAAATCTCTTGCTTCTATCGGTGGTTTTATCGCCGCCAATAATGAGACGATTAACTTCCTGAAGCACCACGCTCGTTCGTTGATTTTCAGTGCGAGTATCGCACCAGGGAATGCTGCTGCCGTAGTAGCTGCCTTAGACTTGATGCAGCAAGAACCAGAAAGACTAGAAAAACTTTGGGATAATACTCGCTACGCAATGGCTGGTCTAAAAGCATTGGGTTTAGATACTGGACATTCCGAAACACCGATTATTCCCATCTATGTTCGGGATACAGAAAAGACCTTTATGCTGACGCGACTACTTCAGGAACAAGGTATTTTTGTAAACCCAGTAATCACACCTGCGGTAGCACCAAAGGATTCTTTAATTCGATTCTCATTGATGGCAACACACACCCGTGCACAGATCGATGAAGCATTAGAAAAAATTGGAGTGATTGCAGATAAATTAGATATTCCAAGATTAGAAAACGCAGGATAAAAAAATCACCAAAAACACACTTTGAGAAAAACATGGAGATTATTGCCGTAACCTCTGCTAGCCAGCAGAAGAAATTTATTGATTTTCCGCACGATTTGTACGCAAACGATCCCAACTACGTACCGGAGATTTATATCGGACAAAAAGAGCTCCTTTCTCCTAAGAAAAATCCTTTCTTTCAACATTCTAAGGCGCAATGTTTTTTGGCTTACGAAAATAAAAAAATCGTAGGCCGTATCGCTGCTATCTATAATCGTAATTATAATGAATATGCCAACCGCAACGTTGGCTTTTTCGGTTTATACGACGTCATTGATGACTATAATGTTTCCAAAGCACTTTTGGACAAAGCGGTTGCTTGGTGTAAAACGGAAAACGTGACAGCGATGGTCGGACCAACTAATTTTACCACCAATGATACGGCAGGACTTTTAGTAGAAGGATATGATTTGCCACCAACGGTGATGATGGTTTATAACAAACCATATTATTTAACCCACTTAGAAAAATACGGATTTAAGAAATCTAAAGACCTTTTTGCTTACGAAGTTACTGAATCGGAAGTGAATATGAAATCGGTCAAACTAGCGGGAATGCTTCAGGAGCGATTGGCTCGAAAAGGAATCACGATTCGAGAAGCGAATATGAAAAAGTTGAATGAGGAGATTCGAGGTGTACGAGATATTTATCGTTCTGCTTGGGATAAGAATTGGGGATTTGTGCCTGCCACCGATGCAGAATTTGATCATCTTGCAGAAGGATTGAAATTAATTATTGATCCAAAATTCGTTCAAATTGCGGAGCATGACGGAAAGATGATTGGATTTGCTTTGGCCATTCCAGATATTAATCAGATAACGAAAAATATCAAAAGAGGCAGATTATTTCCAACGGGTCTTTTTAAATTATTATGGGGAAAAAGTAAGGTGAAAAAAAT
>CALKJE010000162.1 GCA_937995675.1 uncultured Saprospiraceae bacterium | reverse complement strand
GTTATATGTGACTTCTGAATCAAGTCCGAAACAGGTTATATGTTTGAAAAAATAAATTATAGTGTTTTTTACCACATAGGTCACATAGAAATACCGCGATAAAAGTCGTATACCAAGCGTTATGTTTACTCTGTAATTTTTTGTTAAAAAAGATATGTGTGAACCGTAGCTGCCGGCAGGCAGGCTTGCACTTGAAAAAATCTCTTCAGCTAGTATTTAGAAGCTAAGTATCCCCAGGTAGAGCAGTATTTCATAAATTATCAGTCCAGTATTTTTCGAGCAAACAAAAGGCGGGATTGCCAATAATCAGAATGGGTAATATTTTGCTCTATAACTCCCTTCGAGGAAGTACTATGAATAACTTTTAATCCACTATCATCGTTTTGGGTGACGATGGCTACATGAGATACTTTTCCTCTTGATCCAAAAAAGAGGAGATCACCAGGTTGGGCAGCAACCGTTCTGATCTTTTTTCCTTGTTTAGCTTGAGCACTGGAGTTACGAGCTAGGTCCACTTTATGTTTTATTAAAACATAAGAAGTAAAACCAGAACAGTCAAAACCTTTCGGCGTGGTTCCACCATATTTATATTTACTACCTTGATATTTACGAGCCGTCTGAATGATATCCGATCGAAGAGAAGAGACTGTAGTAGAAGAGGAAGTGTTACGGGAAGAAGTTGAACTACGGGGTTTTCGTGGCTTTGGGATGCTGCTATCAACTGGTCGCAGTGCCGAACAAGCGCCCAAAAAAAATAGGAGGACTGCGGCAGTAATCAAATGTGGGGTACCGAATATTTTCCGTAACATATAATCAGTTTTTATAGATAAAACACAAACGTTATATTAAATGAGAATATTGGATCATACTACTGAATATTTTTATCATTGCTCGCCTCCCAGCTCCGGCAGTACCGCCGGAGAGTAGCCCCTAGCCCGCAAATATTCAGTAGTATGATCATGATCTAGAGAGGTATTACTACAACTACATAAAGAACATTATTCTAACTTAGAAATAGAACAAGCTCTTATATTAAAAATCCTATAGAGTAAACTGATCTCGATCTGCGAGGAAAGGTAATTTCTCAATAAAATCTTGACGTTTGGGTAAGGAGATTTCGGCCGTAAATTCTCCTTCTACGATTTCTACTGCTAAGAGGGATTTTCCAGCAAAATCTATTAAAGTAGAATCACCTGCATAAGATAGATTTGAACCATCCTCTCCTACTCGATTGACGCCGATGGTATAACATTGATTTTCGATCGCTCGAGCTTTGAGTAAAGTTTGCCAAGCTTCGCGTCGACGATCAGGCCAACTCGCTACGTAAATCAGTAGGTCGTAATCCTCTGTATTTCTAGACCAAACTGGAAAACGCAAATCATAGCAAATCAATGGACAAATTTTCCAACCCATATAATCGATCACGATCCGTTCTGTTCCTGGTGCAAAATGCTTTTGTTCTCCAGCCAGGGTAAAAAGATGTTTTTTATCATAATGAAAAATTTCTCCAGTCGGTGTTGCCCATAGCAATCGATTAAAGAAATCATCTCCTTCTCGAATAATCATACTCCCGGTAATGGCTGCTCCTAATTCAAATGCAGACGCTTTCATCCAATGAACGGTTGGTCCTTCCATGGTTTCAGCCAGCTCTTTTGATCGCATGCTAAAACCAGTTGTAAACATTTCTGGAATAACGACGAGGTCAGTGTTACCGCTCAAGTTGGCAAACTTTGCGGAAAACATTTCACGATTTGCAGTAGGGTTTTCCCAGTGAAGGTTGGTTTGGATAAGGGTAACGCGCATGATGTTTTTTTTACTGGTTGGCTAGTTCGCTGGTTGGCCAGTTGGCTTTCCTTTAACGTATTTTAGAATGAGAGAACTAAACTAAAAAAGAGATACTGGTATTCCCAATATCTCTCTTTTTATTTTAGAAAAGTAATTTTCTTTCTTATTCCGCTGCTGCTGCTTCTGCACCTTCCTCTGCTTCTGCACCTTCAGCTCCTTCTTCCTCTGCTCCAGCCGCTGCACTACGCAATGCACGTGGTGTTTCAACTGATGCTACTGGAATACTCATTGAAGTCATTACTTCCATTTTGTCAGTTACTTCGATATCACGAACTCGAACAGATTCGTTCAATTGTAAGTTTGAAATATCTACAAACAATTCTGGTACTAAACTGTCTGGTGTTGTTTTGATTTTTACTTTACGAACTTTCTGATTCAAACGACCACCTGTTTTTACACCAGGAGCCACTCCTTTGAATCGGATAGGAATCATTACTTTCAATGGTTTACCATCTACTAACTGTAAAAAGTCCATATGTTCGATCTCATCTGTTACCGGATGAAAGGTAATATCTTTTAAAATACACTTATAAGTAGTACCGTCTACTGTTATTTCAGCCAATTTAAAGGCAGGTGTGTATACTAAATCTCGAAAATCTAGTGCACTACCACTACAGTGAATCACTTTCTCTCCACCATAAATGACACAAGGAACTAAACCTTCTCGGCGAGTTGCTTTCGTGGATTTTTTTCCTGTTGTTGGGCGAGCATTAGCACTAATTACTACTGATTCCATTATATATCTATTTGAAATTTAAGACCAAAGTTGGGTTTTTTCCCAAAATGATTGCAAAGATAACAGTTTTGAGGGAAATTGCCTAGTATTTTAAAGCAAAAATGTAAATTAACAGCAGTTAGCTTCTCTAACCAGTACTCCCACCAATTTCTATCTGACTATCCTTCTACGAATAAAGCGGAGATGGAGCGATGTTCGTGGGTATTTCGGATAGCACGAGCAAAGAGTTTAGCAGTAGAAAGCACTTTAATTTTTGGAGAGCTTTGCGCTAGAGGAATAGTATCACAAACAATCATTTCTTCAAGACTAGAAGCTTCTATGTTTTTATAAGCATCACCAGATAATACTGGATGGGTACAAAGTGCTCTTACACTTTTAGCGCCTTTATCCATGATGATATCAGCTGCACGACATAAAGTACCAGCTGTATCTACTAAATCATCTACCAAAATAATATCTGCCCCTTCTACGTCTCCGATCACGGTCATGCCTGCTACAACGTTGGCTTTTTTTCGATATTTATCACAGATCACAAGATCACGCTGAAAGTATTGTGCGTAAGTACGTGCTCGTTTCACACCTCCAACATCTGGAGAGGCAAACGTTACGTTGGATAGATCCGTCTTTTTTAGGTAAGGAATAAAGATTGCTTCACTTTTGAGGTGATCCACCGGAATATCAAAGAAGCCTTGTAACTGATCAGAGTGAAAATCAATCGTCATGATTCGGTTCGCACCGGCTGCTTGAAGCAGATTAGCGATTAATTTAGCAGAAATAGGTACTCTTGGCTTGTCCTTACGATCTTGTCTAGCATATCCAAAATAAGGAATGACGGCAATGATATATTCGGCAGAAGCTCTTTTTGCCGTATCAATCATCAGTAACAACTCCATGAGGTTGTCCGTAGGAGCAAAAGTAGATTGAATAAAAAACGTATAGCATCCACGTACTGATTCATTGATTACTGGCTGCATCTCTCCATCAGAAAATTTCATCAATGTTTTATTACCCAATGAATAGCCATAGTAGTCGGCAATTTTTTCGGCGAGGTATTTTGATTTTGTTCCTGAAAACAGTTTTACTGTGCTCATGATTTAGCGATTAATTATAAGAAGTTAAATCACCTTAATTATTCTAAATAATAAAGAACCAATTAGAATGACGAAATATCTGTTTAGACAATCTTTTAATAAAAGTAAAGGAGAGTTTTAGTGTAGGGAGTTTTTTATCTCCGCCCCAAAGTTACAAGAATTTATTGGTTGCTAAAGCATCTTTGACGATTTATCTTAGGAATGTTTATTCATCATTCCTCGGCTTAGTTTTGTATAAAAAAAATCAGTTATTTATCAGTCATTCTATCTCAGAATGATAATTCAAATCAACAAAAGATAAGGAGATTTAGTCATTCAGCGATAATTAAGGGTCATTAGTCGAATAGAATGGCTAAAAACTGATTATTATCCTTATTTTTAGGGAAAAAGAAAGCGATTATGTTATTAGCAATATCAAATGGATGGTGGGAAGGATTGAGCGGAGCTGGACAAGCTTTTTGGGGCATATCGATTGTATTCAGTGTTTTATTTGTCATTCAATTTGTTCTTAGTTTGATCGGAGTTGATTTTGACTTAGATATGGATGGTGATGTAGATACCGATTTTGGAATGGATGCGGACTTTAGTCTTTTTTCTATTCGATCAATTATCGCCTTTTTTACCTTCTTTGGATGGACGGGAGTACTGGTCTTAGATGCAGGATTTAGTGTATGGGTAGCAATTATTTCCGCTTCGCTTTCGGGCTTCTTAGCCATGGCTATCGTAGGATATATGATGTATAAATTCACCAAATTTGATGAATCTGGCACCTTCAATCCTAATTCAGCAATTAATCATATCGGTGAAGTCTATCTTTTTATTCCTGCGGCAAAAGCAGGATATGGAAAAATTCACTTAAAAATGAAAGGTTCCTTAAAAGAAATGGACGCAGTAACCGATGAAGCCTTAGAAATACCAACAGGAGCAAAAGTTAAAATTGTAGAAGTACTCGATGATAACCTACTGCTTGTTGAAAAAATAATAAAATAAACCATTTGTAAACATATTAACGAAACTTAAAAACCTATAATTATGGAAAATTTAATAATGATTTTGCCCGTGGCATTTTTGGGTCTAATGATACTATTGATTTTAGTATTTGTTTCCCGCTATAAAAGATGTCCTTCTGACAAAATCTTAGTGATCTATGGAAAAACAGGTGGTGGGACCTCCGCCAAAACCCTGGCAGGTGGTGCAGCTTTTGTTTGGCCAGTGATTCAGGATTACGAATATTTAGACTTAAGCCCTATTTCTATTGATGTAAATTTAGTAGGTGCATTAAGTAAGCAGAATATTCGAGTGAATGTCCCTTCTCGATTTACTGTAGGTATTTCTACCAAAGAAGATACGATGCTTAATGCCGCCGAGCGTCTGTTAGGTAAAACAACAGAACAGATTCGAGAGATTGCCAAAGATATTTTATTCGGTCAATTACGGCTGGTTGTTGCGACGATGGATATTGAGGAGATCAACTCGGATCGAGATAAATTTCTTAGTAATGTAGCCACCAACGTGGATGCAGAATTACGTAAAATCGGGTTGTCTTTAATCAACGTAAACGTTACCGACATTCAAGACGAATCTGGTTATATAGAAGCACTCGGTAAGGAAGCTGCCGCAAAAGCAGTCAACGATGCAAAGATGAGCGTAGCCGAAAAAACCAGAGATGGTAGTATCGGGGAAGCCAACGCAAGAAGAGATCAGCGTATCAAGGTATCCGATGCAGAGGCAGGTGCTAAAGTCGGGGAAGCTGAATCCAACGCCAAAGCGATTAATGGAGAAAACGAATCATTAATTTTGATTGCGAAATCTAATGCCGAAAGACAAGTAGCAGAAGCAGAAGCTTTGCGTAAAGCGACCGCAGCTGAAAAAATCCAGAAAGCAAAATCTTTAGAAGATGCTTATCTGGCAGAGAAGGAAGCGGAAATGGCGCGTGCGGCCAGAGAGCTGGCAACTAGAGAAGCAGATGAAATCGTTGATGCAGAGATTGCTAGACGTAAATTAGAAATTGAAGCAGCAGCCCAAGCAGAGCAGATTAGACTGCTCGCAAAAGGGGAAGCAGATGCGATCTTATTACAGAAGCAAGCCGAAGCAAAAGGTTTGTACGAAGTAATGAGCAAGCAGGCACAAGGTTTTGATCAACTGGTAAAAGCTTCGGGTGGAAATAGTAGAGATGCGATCCTAATGTTGATTGCTGATAAACTTGAAACGTTAGTCGCTACGCAAGTAGAAGCAATTAAGAATATTAAAATTGATAAAGTAACTGTTTGGGATGGTGGAAACGGCAACGAAGGAGAAGGTAACTCGACTTCTAAGTTTGTCTCTGGATTGTACAAATCTGTACCACCTTTGAGTGACTTGTTCAACATGGCAGGTATGGATTTGCCACAGTACCTTGGTCAGCAAACACCAACGGTTAATGGAAAATCTGCTCCTCACCTTTTGAATGAGCATGAAGCGGAAACAGTTGAAGTAGAATCAGGTGACGGCAACGGCAACCAATAATCTACGCAACAAAATATATAAAGCTTAACCCCAATTGACATTTTTAGAAGCGTCTGTTTATAAGGAACAGGCGCTTTTATTTTTCAACTTCAAAAACAAAAGCAACTTCAAAAGCAAAAGCAAAAATTGTAAAATGAGGAACAATGGTTATCTAAGCTGTAGATACGCCGTTCGACGAAAAACACAAGTCATCGACCTTTCTATTCGTAGTATTTCTTAAAACTCATTTTTGCTTGTAGAGCTGTTTCTACAGCTGGAGCTGTAAACAAACGCTATTATTTTTTTTGATTTTGAAGTTGATGTTGCGCTTGCGCTTGAAAATTTCTTCACTTCCTACGGAGCCAATCTGACCTTCCCCCAATCTTCTCCATCTCTTTCATAAAAAATTCGATCATGTAGTCGACTGGTCCTACCCTGCCAAAATTCATAATTATCTGGAACGATCCGAAAGCCTCCCCAATTCTCTGGCAAGGGAAGTTGTTCTACGTCTTTAAAGCGTTCTTTTAATTCCGCTTCTTTTGCTTCTAATTCAGAACGATCTCCTCTGGTAGGATGACTTTGGTTGCTTACCCAGGCACCAATTTGACTAGATTTTGGACGACTTTGAAAATAAGCTAGAGAAGCTTCTTTAGACAATTTTTCAACACGGCCTTCGATTCTGATCTGTCTTTGTAATTCCAACCAACAAAACACCAAGGCAGCTTGGGGATTGTTTAAAAGCTCTTGCCCTTTCCGACTTTCATAGTTTGTATAGAAAACAAATCCTTCCTCATCATATTTTTTTAATAAAACAATCCGAGCAGAAGGCATTCCCTGTGGCGAAGCCGTCGCCAAGGTCATGGCATTTGGTTCTGGAACCTCCGATTTCAAGGCTTCCTCAAACCAAAGTCTAAACTGATTTAGCGGATTTTTTTCGCTTGTCTCTATCTCCAAAGTACTAGCTCGGTAATCTTCCCGCAAATTTTCAATAAGATTAGTTCCAGTTGTATCTTTTCTCATTTCTTGTCGTATTTTATTTTATAGTATATATTCTATACTTAATGTAATTTTTACTCTAACAGGCTTAAATCATTGAATACGTTACAAAAATAAGCAACTAAATATAAATAAATGATTTAAGGTTAAACCGTAATTATGTCCAATAAAACTATCTGCCTCATTCTTGGAGGTGGTGTTGGAAGTAGACTTTATCCACTCACTCAACATCGTTCTAAACCAGCTGTTCCAATTGGCGGCAAGTACAAATTAATTGATATTCCGATTGCGAATTGTTTGCATTCAAATTTCAATCAAGTTTTTGTACTTACACAATACAATGCAGCCTCGTTAAATCAGCATATTAAGAACACGTATAACTTTGATGCGTTTAGTAATCGTCATGTAGAAATTTTAGCTGCAGAACAACGATCTGACGACATGAATTGGTATCGTGGTACTGCGGATGCTGTACGACAATCACTGAGTTATATCGACCAGATGGATTATGACCATCTACTGATTCTTTCTGGAGATCAACTCTATGAAATGGATCTACAGGAAATGCTAAAAGAGCATGTAGACAGTAAGGCTGAAATCACGATTGCTACCAAGCCAGTAACTGCTGAAGAAGCGACTAGGTTTGGCATTATGAAAACAAATACGAATCAGCGTATTTCATCTTTTATTGAAAAACCAGTAGCGGAAGTGGTAGAAGAATGGAAGTCAGATTTAGATATGCCGCAGAAGCTAAAAGGGAAAAATTTCCTAGCCTCCATGGGTATTTATTTTTTCCGTAAAGATGCGATTCAAAGTTTATTTTCAATTCTTCCAGATGCCTTAGATTTTGGAAAGGAGATTATACCTTACGCAATTGAAAACAAATACCAAGTACAGTCTTTCTTATTTGATAAATACTGGGAAGATATTGGAACCATCCGTTCTTATTTTGATACCAATATGGAGCTGGCTGCCGGAACTTGTGAATATAAGTTTGGGATAGAAAAGAAGATTTATACTTTACCAACCATCCACCCACCTAGTCAGATCCGAGGCACTCAAATGCAAGATGTATTATTTGGGGAAGGTGGAAAAATAGCCGCAAAAGAATTGAGCAATTCTGTCGTAGGAAATCTAGTCCGAATTGGAGAAGAAGCAATTATCCGCCGAACAGTGATTCTAGGAAATGATTTCTGGGATGAAAATGGATCAGCAAAGACGCCTACGATTGGTATTGGTAAAAACACGCAAGTTGAAAATGCGATTATTGATAGAAATGCTAGAATTGGCAACAATGTAAAGATTATCGGTCATCCTGATTTGCCAGATGGTCGACATGAACATTTTACCATCAACAATGGTATTGTAATCATTCACCGTAATGCGATTATTCCTGATAATACCTTGATAGGTGTGGAAGTCGAAAAAACAGAAGCGGTTTGCTTCTAGATGTTAATCAGTGTGTTTTTTACAAAAAAAAAGCTCCCGGTAACAAGCCGAGAGACAAAACAAAAAACAAACACTGTTAAAACAAACACTATTTTAAGAAACGAGTTAAACACTAGTTTCTAAACTGCAAAAAGCAGGATAATTTAAATAGAACAGATAATCCATTCGTTTAGCTAACGGGTGGATTATTTTTTTTATAGAAATAGGAAAAAGGAATAGGAAAGAAAGGAGAAAAAATTCTCCCGGCAAATGCCGGGAGACAAAACAAAAAACAAAAACTATGAACAAACACTCATCGAAAAATGAGTATATTTTATATTAAATTTTATTATATATGTGTATTACGCACAAGTTCTCCTTTTGGTTACAAGCCTAAATAAGATTATCAAAATGATAGTCACCAAATCGGCTAATAGTTAATAGTCAAAATGCATACCAACTCTGTCTATTAATGCATCTCCATATTGTGAATTTCTTGATTTTCCATCTCGTTTTCCATGTCACTTCTAATAGGAATTACCGGCAAAACAACGGTAAACTGACTCCCCTTCCCTACTTCACTTTCTAAAATAATATCTCCTCCGAGTTGATTGACTATTTTTTTACAAATCGACAGTCCTAAACCAGATCCTTGATATTCTTTTCGATTATGAAGTCTTTTAAACATTCCAAAGACCTGATCATGATATCGAGCTTCAATTCCAATACCATTATCATTAATAATGAGATGATGTTGGTTATCGATTAATTGATAGGTAATATCTACTGTTGGATTGGGTTTATCGTTATACTTGATACCATTCTCAATAAGATTTTTGAGTAGAATGCGTAATTGCGTGTTATTGGTTACGATGTTCGGAATATTTTCCACTAGAACTATTCCTTTTTTTTCTTCGATTAAACCAATCAAATTCATTTTCGCTTCTTCAACCAAGTCAACAACTGAAACAGGAGCTACTTTTATATTTTGAGAAGAAACCTTAGAAAAAGAAAGCACATCGTTTATTAAGTCTTGCATCTGACTAACATTCTGCAGTATAAAACCAAAGTATTCTTCTTCCGCAACTGATCGCTGGGATGGATCTCGTTCTCGCTCTAATAATTTCACAAATCCGTTGATATTACGCAACGGTTCTTTTAAATCATGAGAAGTGATATAAGCGAACCTTTCTAATTCTCCATTACTGACCTTGAGACATTCGTTTACTTCTTCTAATTCTTCCGTTCTAGATTTTACTCGCTCTTCTAGTATCTGATTATTTTTTTCTCTCCGACGCTTACCCCGATAGAGTGAAAAAACGATTAAAGTCATTAACCCAAATAAAGAAAGTATAGCAATATTACCAAAGGTACGCTGTTTCAACATGGCCTTATCTTTAGCTTGTTCTGCTTTGAGCACTTGGTTTTCTGCGTCTTTTTTAGCAAGTTGATGCTGATAATCAAGATCGCGGATATTACGTTCGAGTGCTAATGTTGTTAAACTATCACTGATAACCTGACACTTGGTCTTAGTGTCGTAGGCCGCCTCAAAATTTCTAGTTGCAGCATAAGCCTCTGTCAACAATTGATAATTTTTCCTTTGTTCTTTAAGCGCTCCGCTTTTGATCGATAGCGCTAAGGCTTCTGTAGCGATTTCAATTGTTTTATTAAAATTCTTTCGTTTTAAATAAATAGAGGCAGAGACCATTAAGTTTTTACTTAAAATCTCAATAAAACCTTTTTCTCTAGCTATTTTTTCTGCAGCTGATGCCATCATTAATGCCGCTTCACTTTTGTGCTTTGCATCTAAAATTCTTGCATTAAGGGTATACATTTGACTTCGAATATAATGATCATTCGATTTTCCCTTTTTCTCTAATTTACTCAACCCTTTCTGAAGCCATTCATCTGCTTGTTTATAATCTTTTAATTCTAAATAGCTATTAGCAATCAAAATGATATTCATATTTATCAAATAAGGATGTGGGACATATTCCGCCAAGCTTTTTGATTCTATCAATACCTCTATCGCTCGAAGATGTTGATTGTCAGCCGCTAAATCCTCCCCCATACTACAAAGATTGATCGCAGTTCCTAACGTATCCTTTTTAGCTCTCGCTACATTACACGCATTTTGGTGATATACATAAGCTCTGCTAAAATCTCCTCTTGAATAATAATTTACACCGATATTATTCATAATCGTACTTTCAAGCTTCCAAAGACCATGATCCTTCGCTACCTTTGCTGCACACTCGAATAAGTATAGAGATTTATCTGTTTTACCTTTCATTTGGAAACTGATTCCCATTGAATTCATACCTTGAACAATTCCCTGAGGAAAGCCAATCTTCTCAGAAAGCAGTTTGCCCTCTTCTCCATAAGCATACATAAGATCCAAATCTTTATTCATCATCTCCCGTGATAAATCAAGCAAAGTCATAACTTTAGTCGAATCTTCTGGTAAGGACTCCAAAACCTGTAACAAACTATCTGCTGTACTAGATTTTAATTGAGAAAATGCCGCAAAGCATACCAAGAATATTATTATGAGTTTATAGAACTTCATAAATATATTTAATAAGATATTTTAAATTAAAAACTTAACTTTTGAAAGAGAGGGGCTCCTGAATTAGGATACTAGAATTATTATTCAAAAATTAGTCCAGAAGCTGTTCTAGAATGACCCGATCTTTTATTTGATGGTCCGCTGCTAATAAGAGCGCTTTGCTGACGATAATAGAAAGGAGTTGATCGCCTTCGAAGGGAAGAAATAGTTTATCTAATTTATGCTCTTTTCGATTGGGTACAATACAGAGATATTGGTCATTGGGTTCCATTAAAATATTACCACTTCCGAGGTGAATTTTATAGGTTCGACGACTCCCTTTGACGACCAA